>JAJZUR010000068.1 GCA_021848375.1 Pseudomonadota bacterium
AGAGATTCTAAATCAATATTGAGATGTTGCGGATCCCGCACAAAAATACCTTTAACGGTTTCACCATTGAACTTCCAGGTTATAGGGGATTTTGAAAAGTTTGTACTTAACCAAACTTTTCCAAATGATAAGCCATAAAGATCTAAATGCTCAATAAAAAGTTTTATTTCTAATGGAGGTGCCGGGAATTGCCGCTTCGATTCAAATAAAACAAAGCTATTCATCCATTCATTCACATTCAAAGATAGAATTTTCCCATCTATTAATACGTTTCCAGTTGAAATCCAATCCGAAGACCCTCGTCCCAAAACAACATTCCCTTGTTTTAAACGATATTCTCCTCTTGAATTTACCCATTCGAGTTTAGCATCTAGCGCGTCATTCAGGTGAACACTGATTTTTCGCCTATCTTTAACATCAATCACCTTTATACTGATCGGTCTGCTCTCCATTGCCAACTTCCCCAAAGAAACAGGCAACTCAATGCTAATTCCTTGTAGATCCGAAGTGATCAACCACTCGCGTCTAGTAGATTGCTGATGCAGACCAAGTGTTTCTTGGTAAGCAACGTTAAAAAATGCTTGTCCCTGTAACTTATCTACCAGGGGAAACTGGATTTTTTCTTTTAATAATTCAGCATTAAAAGTGCCTCTGGCAGTAACCTCTACGATCTCTTGTTTTGCAATATTGATGGTTTTTACACTTAAATCTAAGGGTTCATTCTCTAGATACGCACTGGTATTTGAACTTTCTATGCCTTGTTCTGTAAAAGAAAAAATCCCATGTAGTTGCTTTAACCGAAACTCTGAATCAGGTACCTGGATTTCGCCGTCTTTTGCTATGATTTTCCCTGCGACTTTTACGCGATCATTCACAGCTAACGGGATTGATAATTGCAAATTAAGCGTCATTAATCCCCTCGGATCCAAAGGTTCTATAAAGGTTGCAACTGATGCTTTCAAAGGAGATTGTTGCAAAAATTCCAATCCCTTCTTTAGGGTAGCATGCATTGAACCTTCAATTTCAACCACCGACGTTACCTCTTTATTTAAGGAAGTAAGGATAGCACTCGCCATATCAATGTCCACTCCTAATATACTCCCTTTAGTTAATTGTATTGGAATGGTATCTGGTTGTAGCTTTATGATACCGCTTGCAGCTTCTATCGCAGGCCAACCTTCTGTATATAAAAAATAAACATCTTTGAAATCTATTTGGCCGGTCGTTTTGAGCGCATTCAAATTTCCCCGCACATTGACGGTTGCCTCAGTAATTTTTCCGTGTCGCAATGCTGAAAAAAGCCATTTTAAGAGCGGAGGATCGGATTTGGCAGGTGAATAGGAACTGCGAATACGCTTAATATCCAAATTCTTTAAATCAGTATTGCAATTTAAGTCTGGTCCGATATTTCCTTGTGGCAAAATATGACAATGAGATTCAAACCCATCCCCGTTTAACGACAAATTCGCAAATTTTAAATTGGATCCAATCGACAGTGTGACATCAGAGTGGGGTAAGATTAAATTTTCTCCGATCTGCAATGATTGTTCTCCAGTAAATACCCAATCGATGTCTTTTGATTTTATCCAATGAAATTCACCCTCTAACCATTGTCTAATCTGAAAATGAGAACTTCGCCAAATGATCTCACTATTTTCGATTTCTAACGATTGCTGTTTGGCAAGTAAAGCCATAATGGTATTGTAATCGATTGTCGCCGGAAGAACTTCACCCTCTAAGCCTAAAATTGACCATCCCTCTTTATCGTTCTTCCCCAACATCAACCGAGATCCCTGTAAAACCAGTTTTTTAAAGCGCGGTTCCTTTTCAAATAAGATCGTTGTAAGTACCGGATAGAGTTTTATATTATCAATATGCATAAAACCCACCGGAACTTCAGGATCGAAAATGGTAACATCTGATAATGATATCTTTAAAGACAAACCTGCCCAGCTGGCTTTCATCGTTGTAAATGTGATAGGGATACCGAATTCTTCTTTTACTTTTGCAAGAATAGCTTCTCTTTGCTGATTAACTTGATCGGAAATTAGGCGCATCCCCGCAAAGAGAAGGATAATGAAAAAAAGTAGAATGCCAAAAAACCATAATATGCGGCGAAATTTAGATCTAAACAAGCACTTTACGCTCATATACTTGTAATAAACGATACACGTAAGGCCATAATAACACACTTGAAACCGTCGATGCCCAATAGAGAAGCGTTCTGGGTGGATGCCCAATAAGCCATTGTACAAGCAATAAAACTAAATCTTTCAATCCCACTAACAATAATATACCCAAGGCCTGTTGCCAAAATGGAAATAAGCGTAAGCGATAACGTAATGTCCTTGCAAAAAATGCAACGACAACCATGGATAATGCCTGTTGGCCTAAGATTCCTCCGCTTAAAATATCCATCACAAGGCCCGCACACCAGGCCGTCAATATTCCAACGGATTGAGGCAACGTAAATATCCAATAGATGAGAACCAACGTAAGCCAATCGGGTCGAAGCCATTGCCAATCAAACGGCATAGGGAGGATCATGAGCAGCCATGCCACGAAAAAAGAGACAAAAATTTGAAAAAATTGTCGTAATTGATAAGAACTCATGGTTCATCCTTGGAAGAATGTTTCAGTAATAGCACTTGTCTGCTTCGATCCAAATGCGCTAACGGCCTAATGTTCACCCGAGCAAAAGCTTCACTAGGATCATGTTCAATCGAATGGATGACACCAACTGGGTATCCAGGCGGATAACGCCCATCTAATCCAGAGGTCACAAGGGTATCCCCTATTTTAAGATCAACCGTATTCGCGACATGCTGTAATTCTAATCGATGATGAGCACCGGTTCCTGCGGCTATCCCCCTTACGCCGCTGCGAACATTTTCAACTGCAATCCCGTAATTAGCATCCGTTAATAAAATGATCCGGCTTACGGAGGGATTGACTTCAATAACTTCACCAATCACCCCTTCCGCATCGATGACTGGTTGTCCGAGACTAACGCCTTGCTTTCGACCTTTGTTCAATACCACTCGATGTACAAAGGGATCCGAGCTCACCCGAATAATTTCTGCGACTGAGAAGGTCTCTCCTTTACGCGGTGTAGAATGCAGCAGTTCACGTAATCGAGTGTTTTCAGTTTCTAAGGACATTAATTTTTGCAACTGGGCACTTTGCAAAAATTGTTCCTGTTTCAATCGTTCATTTTCTTTTATCTGATAATGAAAGGAGTGTGCATAAGTGCGAAGTGAAGACGAAAATCTGACCGGGGTATCCACAATCCATTGGATGGGATATACGGCTATTGATAAATAGTCGCGTAACCCATCTAAACGATGATAACGGTAATCAGCCACCATCAACAAGATAGAAAAAGCGATAAGTGACCACGCCTTAATGCCTTGTTTCGGTTCTCTGGCAAATAAAAGCTTGATACCAACCCCTTTTTTTATTCAGTGAACAAAAAATCTCCGCCCCCGCGCTCATCCATCATCTCTAAAGCACGACCGCCCCCACGAGCAACACAAGTCAATGGATCCGCAGCCACCAAAACCGGTAAACCGGTTTCTTCCATCACTAAGCGATCTAAGTCACGCAATAAAGCGCCTCCGCCCGTTAAAACTAATCCACGCTCTGCAATATCTGCTGCCAATTCTGGGGGAGCTTGCTCCAGAGCTAAACGAACAGCGCTGATAATTCCAGATAAAGGCTCTTGTAAAGCTTCGAGAATTTCATTGCTATTTAACGTAAAGCTTCGCGGTACCCCCTCTGCCAAATTTCGACCTCTCACCTCGATTTCTCGCACCTCTGCGCCCGGAAATGCTGTCCCAATTTCTTGTTTCACACGTTCTGCAGTGGCTTCCCCAATCAGAGTTCCGTAGTTCCGCCGCACATAATTCACAATACTTTCATCTAATCGATCGCCGCCGATCCGCGCTGAAGCGGCATATACCACGCCACTGAGTGAGATAATGGCTACTTCCGTTGTTCCACCACCAATGTCAACCACCATTGATCCTCGCGCTTGATCAACTGGCATCCCTGCGCCAATGGCAGCAGCCATCGGTTCTTCAATCAGATAGACTTCTCTTGCGCCAGCCCCTAAAGCGGATTCACGAATCGCACGGCGCTCAACTTGGGTAGAGCCACAAGGCACGCACACCAATACTCGTGGACTGGGTCGAAGGAATTTATTTTTATGCACTTTATGTATAAAATGCTGCAACATTTTTTCAGTGATATGAAAATCTGCAATGACACCATCCTTTAAGGGACGAATAGCCGTAATATTTCCAGGGGTCCGACCCAACATATTTTTGGCATCTAGCCCAACAGCCGCCACCATTTTTTGTCCTCCGGGTCCCCGGTCATGTCGGATGGCAACTACCGAAGGTTCATCTAATACAATTCCTTGGTTACGTGCATAAATTAAGGTATTTGCCGTACCTAAATCTATAGATAAATCACTTGAAAAAATGCCCCGAAGCGCCTTAAACATAACTTTTTACCCCATTTTGTGCCCAATCTGTACTCTAACAATCACCGGCCTTTTGGGCAAGCCACACAATATGTTAAACTGTTTGCCAAAAGTGTTTGCAAAGGAGCCCTCACATGCCCATTAGCCGAGATGCCATCAATTATATAGCACATCTTGCTCGCCTGGATATCGAAAATTCGGTAGACGCAAGCGCCCTCCAGACGGATTTAAACCAAATAGTTGGCATGGTAGATGAAATTTCTGCAGCTAACACAGAAGGGATCCAACCTATGGCACACCCGTTAGAGTCAGCACAACGCTTACGTGAAGATCACGTAACAGAATCTAACGAACGAGAAAAGCTAATGGCATTAGCCCCCCTCTCGGAAGCCGGATTATTTTTAGTTCCCACTGTGATCGAATAAACGGAATATCATATGCAGCACAAAACCATCACAGAGTTATTGGCTGGTTTGAAAGCAGGTGAGTTTTCAAGCGAGGAATTAACTCGATTTACATTACAACGAATTCAAGATTTGGATAAACATTTGAATTGTTTTATTACAGTAACACAAAAAGAGGCGATTGCAGCAGCAAAAGAAGCTGATCAATTACGCAAAAAAAATCAAGAAACTCCCCTTCTGTCTGGGATCCCGCTTGCACATAAAGATATTTTTTGTACACAAGGGATCAAAACCAGCTGCGGATCAAAAATGCTGGATAATTTTATTGCCCCCTATGACGCAACTTTAGTAGAAAAATTGAAAGCGGCAGGCACCATCTTGGTCGGTAAAACGAATATGGATGAGTTTGCAATGGGTTCTAGTAATGAAAATAGTTATTATGGATCGGTTCGAAATCCTTGGGATTTAAATGCAGTGCCCGGAGGTTCTTCAGGCGGATCAGCAGCCGCGGTCGCAGCGGGTTTAGTCCCTGGCGCCACTGGAACTGATACCGGCGGCTCGATACGCCAACCTGCAGCGCTATGCGGCATTACCGGTTTAAAACCCACCTATGGACGCGTTTCTCGTTACGGCATGATAGCCTTTGCTTCCAGCTTAGATCAGGCAGGGCCTATTGCGAAAACCGCGGAAGATTGTGCCTTGTTACTGCAAGCAATGGCGGGTCTAGACAAAAAAGATTCCACCAGTGTAGACACGGCAGTTCCAGATTATCAGGCTGCCCTCCGTACTTCTTTAAAAGGCCTTAAAATTGGACTCCCAAAAGAATATTTTGGAGAGGGGCTGCATCCAGAAGTTCAGAAATTGGTACAAGATGCTTTAAAAATTTTAGAAAAAGAAGGCGCTATTTTAAAAGACATCAGCCTACCCAATACTCGATTGGCTATTCCAACTTATTATGTTATTGCGCCTGCGGAATGTTCTTCCAATTTATCACGCTTTGACGGTGTACGATTTGGATATCGCTGTCTTAATCCTAAAAATTTAGACGATCTTTATAAACGGTCGCGCAGTGAAGGTTTTGGCGCAGAAGTCAAACGCCGAATTTTAATTGGCACCTATGTCTTATCAACGGGCTACTTTGATGCCTATTATCTTCAAGCACAAAAAGTCCGAAAGCTTATCACCAATGATTTTATGGAAGCATTTAAGGAAGTTCATGTGATATTGGGTCCAACCTCACCCACCCCCGCGTTTAATATTGGTGAAAAAGTAAAGGACCCAATCGGCATGTATCTATGCGATATTTATACCATCAGTATCAATTTAGCGGGACTTCCAGGGTTATCAATGCCAGGCGGTTTTGTAAATCAGCGGCCCGTTGGGATCCAATTAATTGGAAATTATTTTGAAGAAGGAAAATTGCTCAATATTGCTCATCAATTCCAACAATTAACCGATTGGCATAAAAAAATACCCCCTCACCCATTTAATGCTTAGGAGTTTGGATCCATGAAAACCGAATGGGAAACCATCATAGGGTTAGAAGTTCATGTTCAGCTAATGACCAAAACAAAATTATTTTCCGGTGCCCCCACTGCTTATGGTGCAGAACCCAACGTTCAAGCCTGTGCCATTGACTTAGGCCTCCCAGGCGTATTACCCGTACTGAATGAAGAAGCTTTACGGATGGCCATTAAATTTGGCTTAAGCATCGGTGCAATCATCGCACCACATTCCGTATTTGCGAGAAAAAATTATTTTTATCCCGATCTGCCTAAAGGCTATCAAATCAGTCAATTTGAGTTTCCGATCGTCCGCGGCGGTAAAATTCAATTCACATTAGAAGATGGCACTTCCAAAACCATCCATCTTACACGCGCACATCTTGAGGAAGATGCCGGAAAATCTTTACATGAGGATTTTCATGGTTATTCCGGAATAGACTTAAATCGAGCCGGGATCCCGCTTTTGGAAATTGTTTCAGAACCTGAGTTGCGGTCAGCCAAAGAAGCGGTCGCTTATCTTAAAACCTTACATTCGTTAGTCCGTTATTTAGAAATTTCCGATGGCAATATGCAAGAAGGTTCATTTCGCTGTGATGCCAATGTCTCCATAAGACCCGTGGGTTCTGAAAAATTTGGTACCCGTGCAGAAATTAAGAACGTTAATTCTTTCCGCTTTGTTGAAAAAGCCATTAATTTTGAAGTTGAAAGACAACGAGAAATTTTAGAAAACGGCGGCACTATTCGCCAAGAAACACGCCTCTATGACGCTGATAAAGACGAAACACGTTCTATGCGAACCAAAGAAGAAGCCAATGACTATCGTTATTTCCCGGACCCGGATCTTTTACCAGTCGCCGTAACGGAACAAATGATGAATGACGTTCAAAAATCGCTGCCTGAACTGCCGCGTGAAAAATCTGATCGTTTTATGTCAAGCTATGATCTCTCTTTATATGATGCAACTGTACTGACGACTTCTCGAGAGCTAGCCGATTTTTTTGAGACAACCGTCAAAGCTGCAAACCCGACCGATCCCAAACTGTGCGCCAATTGGATCATGGGAGATTTATTAGGAGCCCTAAATAAAGCCAATCTAGAGATAACTGAGAGTCCTATCTCCCCAAAACGGCTGGGAGATCTTGTTGCTCGCATCGTTGACAAAACCATTTCTGGCAAAATTGCAAAAACCATCTTTGAACAACTCTTAGAATCAAACGATGACGTGGATACCATTATTGAAAAACAAGGGTTAAAACAAGTAACCGATACCGGTGCCATTGAAGCCATTATTGACGCTGTATTAACAGAAAATCCAGATCAGGTTGCAGAATATAAAAGCGGCAAAGACCGCGTCTTTGGATTTTTTGTTGGTAAAGTCATGAAAGCAAGCCAAGGCAAAGCGAACCCGGAACAAGTCAATGAGATATTGAAGCAGAAGTTGTCGTAACGGGTAACTGATGCCGGGTATCATAACACTTCTAGGCTACAGGGCCGGCACAGAGACCGGCCCCTACAGTTTATCGTTAAAAACAGGTTACTGTAATTTCCTTGCATAAAACGACTTGTATAAAATAAAAAAATGTTCTCAAAATTC
>JAJZUR010000069.1 GCA_021848375.1 Pseudomonadota bacterium
AAATCCCCAATAACGACTATCATCACTCCCATCCCGATTATCTCCCATCATAAAATAATGGTTGGGAGGAACCACAACATCTGCGAAAGGGTAACGATAATGATCTTCAGGCTTAACATAGATATTAAAGTTATGTTCACCCAATCGCTCATTTAACTCATGCACAGGATAATGTTCACCTAATGCATTAGTATCCATGGACTCTCTTAGAAATTGATCTTTGACTGCCTCACCATTTACATAGATAGTTTTGTTCTTATATTGAACATGATCATTGGGTAAACCAATTACACGTTTAATCATATCAATTGATTCTCCATTTTTAACGTGCTTAAAAACCACTACATCACCACGATTTAATTCGCCAACATTCACTATTCGTTTACCAGATATCGGCATTCTTAAACCATATTCGTATTTATTTACTACAATAAAGTCACCTTCTAATAATGTCGGATGCATCGATCCGGACGGAATACGAAAAGGTTCCACCACAAATGATCTTAACAAAAATACAATCAATAAAACGGGAAAAAAGGATTTAGAATATTCAACATACCACGGTTCGAGAATTTCGCGATCCTTGGGCGACGCGACAACATACATCATCCGTTTAGGGCGTAAAAAAAGTACATCTAATAACCAGATCGCCCCTGTTAAGGCGGTGGCAATCAATAAAATTTCAGAAAATCTCATTTCTTATCCTTGTCCACTTTTAAAATTGCTAAAAAGGCATCTTGTGGAATTTCCACCTTGCCCACCTGTTTCATCCGCTTTTTTCCAGCCTTTTGTTTTTCTAATAATTTTTTCTTACGCGTAATATCGCCGCCGTAACACTTTGCAGTTACATTTTTCCGCAATGCTTTCACAGTAGAACGCGCAACAATATGAGCGCCAATTGCCGCTTGTATTGCAATATCAAACATCTGTCTTGGAATAATCTCTTGTAATCTATCCGTTAATTCTCGCCCGCGCTGGTAGGCCTTATCGCGATGTACAATCCATGCCAGCGCATCCACTTTTTCAGAGTTAATTAAAATATCTAATTTTACCAAATCGGCTGGCTGAAAGCGCACAAAATGATAATCGAGCGAGGCAAAGCCCCGGCTGACCGATTTTAATTTATCAAAAAAATCGAGGACAACTTCATTCATCGGTAATTCATACGTTAGCGCTACCTGATTTCCTAAATACAAAAGCTTCGTTTGAACGCCGCGTTTTTCGGTGCAAAGCGTTATGACACTGCCCAAATAAGTTTGCGGCACTAACATATTTGCTTCTACAATGGGTTCTAACATCACATCAATGGTCGCCGGATCAGGTAACTTGGCTGGATTATCCACCGTTACAATTTCACCTTTTCGCGTTTTGATTTCATAGATAACCGTTGGCGCAGTCGTAATCAAATTTAACTGATATTCGCGCTCCAAACGTTCTTGCACAATCTCCATGTGCAATAATCCTAGAAATCCACAGCGAAATCCAAAACCTAAAGCATGCGAAACTTCTGGTTCATAAAACAAAGAAGAATCATTCAACCGAAGTTTTGCCAACGCCTCGCGGAAATCTTCGTAGTCTTCAGAATCAACCGGAAAGAGCCCTGCATATACTTTGGGTTCACACACTTTAAAACCGGGTAAAGCGGTTTCTGCAGGATTGGTCGCCAAAGTAATGGTGTCCCCGACGGGGGCACCATTAATTTCTTTAATGCCCGCAATCACAAACCCAACTTCGCCGACGGAAAGCATCTCTTTTTTAACCCGTTTAGGGGTAAAAACCCCCACTTCATCTACCGTATGGGTTTTTCCTGTCGACATCATTAACAGTTTACTGCCCGATCTCAGCATGCCGTTTTTGATCCGAACCAGAGAAACAACCCCTAAATAACTGTCAAACCAGGAATCGATAATCAAGGCCTGCAACGGCGCATTAATATCTCCCTTTGGGGGGGGTACCGCTTCGACTAACCTCTCTAATAAGTCACTGACGCCAATGCCGCTTTTTGCGCTAATCCGTAATGCATTTTGCGCCTCTATCCCGATAATTTCCTCGATTTCCTTAATCACCCGCTCTGGCTCAACCTGCGGCAAATCGATCTTATTCAATACCGGTATTACCTCAACACCTTGCTCCATTGCGGTGTAGCAATTTGCCACGGTTTGCGCCTCCACACCTTGGGCAGCATCCACTACCAGTAAACCCCCTTCACATGCAGCAAGCGAGCGTGACACTTCGTAAGCAAAGTCCACATGCCCAGGCGTATCAATCAAATTCAATTGATAGACTTGTCCGTTTTTAGCTTTAAAATTCAAGGTAACGCACTGCGCTTTAATGGTGATTCCACGTTCTCGCTCTAAGTCCATCGAATCCAATACTTGATGGGACATCTCTCGATCACTTAAGCCCCCGCAAATCTGTATAAATCGATCCGCTAAAGTGGATTTTCCGTGATCAATATGAGCAATAATTGAAAAATTGCGAATATGATCAATATTGATTTCGGTCATTTATTTAACTCAAATTGCTTTCAATCGGTATAAAACTGTAGATATTATCTTATTTTAGATTGGCTTGCATTAAACTTATGATTAAACGCCTCCTTTGAAGAGGCCCTTACGAAGCAAGCGGAGGATATTTACGGCTGAATCAAAGGTTGAACACTCTTATCAATGGCTGCACGAGCACGAAAAATACGCGAACGGACGGTCCCGACCGGACAATGCATAATATCGGCAATTTCTTCATAAGATAAACCATCCATTTCGCGTAACATAATGGCAGTTTTTAAGTCCTTGGGTAAATGTTCAATCGTGTCATAAACAATATGTTCAATTTCATCACGCATTAACAATTTTTCAGGCGTTCCAGATTCGCGCGGACTATTTTTATTCATAAATCTATCCATATCTTCAATGTTGATATCAATGTCCGGCAAACGGCGGCCTTGAGAAATGATATAATTTTTAGAGGTGTTAATCGCAATACGATATAACCAAGTGTAAAATGAGCTATCGCCGCGGAATTTATCTAATGCACGATAAGCTTTAATAAAAATTTCCTGACAAACATCTAAATTCTCGCTTTGATCTCGTACAAAACGTCCCACCACTTTTGAGATTCGCGATTGATAGCGCATCACTAAGACATCAAAGGCTCGTGAATCCCCACTTCTCGTGGCTTCAATCAATTCTAAATCTATTCGGCTTTCTGGCATGGGACTGGTCCTCCTAAGCTTATCACCAGTCCTTTTGGTAATATGTCGTCTTCAGTTTCAGTTTAGTTAATTAAAAAGCTAATTTCAATTGAGCATATACGCTCACATAGCCCGGGGAATATCACTAACCCAACTGAAGCCGCGTGGAAAGACATCGGAATTCGTCCGCCAAAAGCGCATCGCGAGGCACTATAACAGAGAGAATGCGTCGTTTCAGACGCACACGAACGATATGAAAACACAATCCTTTAAAACTATCTCCGCTTAGTTCTCCGATGACAAATCGGTTATTTCGCGTTTGACATCCCCATCGGCCTTGTGGATCTTGCCAGATAAATACCACCGCATCTTTAGAACGCTTTTTTGCGTGTAGTTCCCGCACCCCTAGGGCGTACCTACACAAAAGAACCATTCCAATTCCCTTTATTAAAAAAAAGAGGGGTAACCAGCAGAGGATGGCTATTCCCGCAATAGTGTTTGACCATATCCATAATTCAAAATAGCGGGAAGGGGCAAGATAAAATTCTACTCTTTCCATGATTGCTCACGTAAAGTTTTCACCAATGCCTGATAATGCGCTTCTTTTGGCGCTTCACGCCCAATCAGCCATCCATATAATTCTGAATCGGAAAAGTTGAGGAAATCAATAAAGATCTGCTGCTGCGGGGTAGAGAGCGAAGTATAAAATTTGTCAAAATACGATAAAAGCAGGATATCGAGTTCCAACATGCCGCGGCGACACTGCCAACGAACTTGTGCGGGAGTGGGGAGTTCGGTCGTCATCTGTCTTTCCAAACCAAAATAGAGTAGAATGCCTAAAACAAGATATCAAAGCAGCGTAGGATTGTAAACATGGCCAACCACTCTCAAAATATAGGCATCATTGACTTTAAAGATGCTTACGGCCTCATCAGCGTTCAAGGAAGAGATGCTGCGCTTTTTTTGCAAGGCCAACTGACCGCTGATATTCGCGAAATTACCACAAATCAACCTGCTTTTAGCGCCTATTGTAATCATAAAGGCCGTATTCGAACGCTCTGCCGAATTTTTTTACTGAACGATACCTACTATCTTCAGCTGCCACAGTCTCTTATATCCAGTATTTTAACCCTGTTAAAACAAATGGCCAAATTCTCAAAAGTATCTATCAATGCAGTTGGAAACGAATGGCGGCAACTCGGCATTATATTCCCGACTTCCGAAACACATGCTCTCAAATTTTTGTCCGAAATTACGCATAAAAATCCTGATATCATACAAATACCCTATCCTGATAGCTCGGATCATTCCAGAATAACTTATATAGGCTCTCAGGATATTTTAAATCCGTATTGGGAAAAGTTAACTAAAGCAGCCGACAGAACAACTTTTGAAGTCTGGAAAAGCTTTGATATTAAAGCTGGCATTCCAGAAATATTCCCCGAAACTTTTGAAAAATTTCTACCTCATTATCTTAATTTACCCGCCTTAGGGGCAGTCAGTTTCAAAAAAGGTTGTTATTGCGGCCAAGAAATTATTGCCCGCATGGAATATAGAACCACTATTAAACGGCATCTTTACTGTGCTGTGCTTTTTGAAGCAAACGAAATCCCTTTACCTGGGACTCCTATCTGGATTGATAATCCACAGCAAGAATCTGTTGGTACAGTTGTGAATGCGGTTCGAACGGCTGAAACATCTAACGCGATTGAAATGCTGATTGAAATTTTAGATTCTGTGCTTGAAAATCATCAAAAGCCTTATATTGCATTTAAAAATTTAGAACACCACTCCAACCCTAAAGCTCACATCATAACTGGTATAACCTCTACCAATTTCGGCATCTATGCCAGTTGACATAAACATACCGCTATCATATTGCACATCGATGCCAATGCCAGGAGTGACTTGATTTCGGCTATCCGTATAATAATCTACTATATAGTTTCCAGGCTGTCCGACTAAATTGGCGATCAACGGCCCTTTCTTTAGGACTTGCTTATGAACGAAACCTACTTGCGCATTGGGTGAGATAAATCCTTTGGAAAATTGATTCGCAAACTCAAAGGTTTTCGTCAACTTAATGCCCACTTCACTGCGTAAGAAATCAGAAGAACGAGCTTGTATATTCTGATCTAATGACTGCGCATCGGTTGTTGTAAATGCGCCTTCATGCACAAAACTGTAATCGATATTTACATAAGGTGTAATTTCGATATTGTTATAAACATGATGATAACCCATTCCAAGATGCGGCGCTAACTCGTATCCATTATGACTGCCTAACATATAGCGATCCACTGCAGCAAATTGAATATGCTGGCGCGAACTAAAATGAATCGATCCAATTAAACCTGATACATCTACATAGAAATTTTCTTTATAAAAAGTTCCATAAACGGTTGCAAATGAATTGGAAACACTGCCTCTTCCCGCATTCAGATCCGCATTAAAACCGACATAACTCACGGCACGCCCTATCCCAACACCAACGAAGATATCCTTATACGGGTTATAATCTATGCCGCCAATCAAACCTCCCGTTCTGGCATCATAAGCAGGACTAACATCTTGTGCTTTTTGTTTGGCAAAATGGCCAAATCCATATAGCCAAATTCCACCGGGTTTTCCAGTCATTTGTAACAAAGGCTGCATTTGATTATCTGCATCTAACGCAATCCCATGATGAGTTGTTTTAAAGTTAGGATTCCATTGTTGCGATTTGCCTTGGAATTGTTTTATATCATTAAATGGTTGGGCAAAAATTGGAGCCAATTCTTCTGTCGCCTGATAATGACGAAGCGCATTAAGCCGAGAAGCATTCAAACCATTAAATAATGCGCTATTTTCTTGTACAACGACCGTATCTGCCATAAATCGGCCCGGACTCACGCTTTCTAATGCCGCAAATAATTCTATTGTAGGCAGATTCAAAAGCGGGCCTACAATGTTATCTGCTAAATCGGTTCCAACGGCTGGAAGCGGCAAACTATCTATATAATTTGCAACGGCTATTTGATTTGGATTTGCGCCGCTGAGATTGGGCGTCAGATCTATCCGCGTAAAAGCAATATCGACAGTTGCACCCGTTGTGCTATACACCACTTCGATTAAATAGGGTCCAATATTAATTGGCGTCACCGAACTAAATTGTCCAATCACATTTGCTGCAGTTAAGAAAGTATCTTGTCGTCCACCCTGATAAGTTCCTGGATCTGCCGTAATTTGTAACGTTCCGCCTAACGTGGCTGTTCCCGTTACATTTATTTTAGAGATTTGTCCTGAACCATTTAATTCAATTTGGGTAATTGAGCCCGGATTTAACGTCAGATTTCCATTAATGTTTTGCGTCCCAATGGAATTCCCCGGCGAATATGTGCCGCCGCTATTTACCGTGACAATGCCTGCCAGTGTACCCGTACCCCCTAACGTTGCGCCGCTATTCACAACAATTGGACTCGTCAATACGCCATTGACTGATAAGCGTCCCGCATTGACTGTGGTACTACTTGCTGAATGATTGGTACCTGCCGCTAAAATTAAATTTCCAACGTTTTCTTTTGTGATAGTGCCAGTCCCCGTAATGTTGCTTGTATAAGTACCGGTTGTTGCTTGATCGAATATCACCGCTGCGTTATTTGCAATTGGGCCTGGTATACTAGAGGTATTGCCTTGCAAAGTTCCGCCGCTAACTGTTGTACCCCGTGAATAACTATTGGCGCCGGTTAAAATCCACTTACCCGTTCCTTGTTTAGTGACGGCGCCATTCCCTGAAATTGCACCAGAATAAGTAACACTTGCAGTATTGGTGCCCGCTGTTAGATTGCCGCCATTGGTGGTGACTGAGCCAGCGCCAGACAAATCGCCAACAGTTTGATCATATCCATTTAAATCAAAAATGCCTGCTAAATTCAGTGCTGCGCTGTTTGCAATGGTATTGGCAATACCTGCTTGTAAAGTTGTCCCTGCTGGTACCGTTGTTGATCCGCTATAAAGATTGGTATTGGTTAATTTAACAGTAACGCCTCCCATAATCGTTAAATTACCCGTTCCACTCATCACACCACTATAAGTGCCTGAAACCACTTGATTAAATATCACTGCGCCATTGTTGAGAATTGCGCCTTGGATGCCGCCGCCAACACCAACACTGCCGATCAAGGTACTGGCAGTGACGGTAGTGCCGCCGCCATAACTATTCGCGCCCGATAATGTAAATGTCCCGCCTCCTGTGACAGTTAAACTTCCAGTACCACTCATTACATCTGCATAAGTTCCTGAAGTCGCTTGATTAAAAACAACCATACCGCTATTCGCTATGTTTCCTTGTAAACTGGCATTCGTTCCGACTGTTCCAATTAATGTTCCTGACGACAACGTTGTACCATTGCTATAGGTATTAATCCCACTTAATGTCGTTGTTCCGCCGCCGGTAATTGTGAATGCGCCAGATCCATTCCCATCGACAATATTTCCGGTAAAATGATTATTAAAGCCGCCAGTATTCACCATTCCACCGCCAGTATTGAGAGTAAAAGATCGCGCAGTGGTAATTCCTGTTGTCATTATCTCCAAAGTACCGGAATTAAACGTTAATGCACCACTCGTATTCCCTAAATTCGCATCGCTGCTGATCTGCAAAGTTCCCGTCGTAATAGTTGTCCCTCCAGAATAGTCATTTCCAGTATTCGTAATGGTGGTTGTTCCAGCTCCAACAAAGCTAATGCCT
>JAJZUR010000070.1 GCA_021848375.1 Pseudomonadota bacterium
GGCAGTATCAAAGGCTGTATAATACCTATCGGCCTCATCAGGCACTTGCACAATTAACTCCACAGGAGTATTTTGAGTTGAATTACCAAAAAAAGGCCGCCTAAGTCTCATTATGGGTGAACCAGGACAGTCTATTGACATTCAAAATAAATTTTATATACTAGCAGGCGAAGATTAAAAAATATTTTAATCTCATACCTTCAGGTTGACACAGTTAATTAAACGCTCTCTTAGGCTTTTAAAAGCGCCATAAAATACCAAGTCCATAAATCGTACTATCTTTAGGCTTTATTTCGGGCACGTAAATGGATTGTACGTTGTCGTTTGCGTAAATGACCATTTTTCCTGTATTGACCCATCCTATGGTTCCCCGAGCGCCCAAATGCTCGCCAAACATGTACTCTAAACCCGCTGTAAGACGTAACAAAGCCCTATTTTCACTTAACGTTCTATTCATGGACATCGTTACACCCGCTGCTTGCAATGTTCGACGCTCAACCGTTCCTTTGACAAAAGAAACTCCAATTGCCCCCAATACTTGCAGCGGATAACGTTGATCAATTGTATAAAAACCGACTAAGTCTACGTGAGGTCCTTTAATCTTTAATTTGCTTTTGAAAATGATGGGAGACATACCAACCGGAATTGGCGTTCCCGCTGCAAAATCACATGTCGTTAGCGTTGCTGTACGTGTTCGTGTAGTGGTTGCTTCATAACCTGCCTCAATTCCAACATAATCATTAAATTTGAGACCCGCATAAATATTGCTTTGAGGAGAATGATGTTGCAAGATGTTGTCGCCAAATCCTCCTTTAAAATCCATGCGACGTACTTCTGCATCTACCCCAATATAAGGACTTTCCCACCAGGATTTATCCATCGCATTCACTGAAAAGCTGGTAACGAGTGCGATAACGCTTGCGCCATAAATGCTTTTGTACTTCATAAATACTCCCTATCAGCAATATCCACATAAAATTATCACTTTATATTCATAGTTTAGCCTATATATAGCTATTTAAGCCAACTAGTTAAAAATGTCTTTAAATCGTATTGGATACTTTAAGCCAATCACGAGGGTGCAAAAATTCAGCAAGCTTTGCTTCCGGACTATGCAATTCAGACCGCCAATCATAGCGCCACTGAACTACGGGCGGTAGGGACATTAAAATAGATTCGGTACGACCCCCAAACTGTAAACCAAATAAGGTGCCGCGATCGAAAATTAAATTAAATTCTACGTAACGCCCGCGACGATATAACTGAAATGCACGCTCAACTTCACCATAGGGAGTTGTTTTTCTTTTTGCAATCACTGGTCGATAGGCTTTGACAAAATGATCTCCAACAGAACGAATAAAATCAAAACAGGTTTCAAAAGACCATTCATTTAAATCATCGAAGAACAATCCGCCAATCCCCCGCGTTTCCTGTCGATGCTTTAGGAAAAAATAAGTATCCGCCTGTTCTTTAAAACGCGGATATACTTCCTCACCAAAAGGACGACAAGCGCGTTCTGCAATTTGATGCCAATGAACACAATCTTCAATAAAGGGATAATAAGGGGTTAAATCAAAACCGCCACCAAACCACCATATAGGCGCATGATCTGGTTTTTCCGCTATAAAAAAACGTACATTAAGATGCGCGGTTGGAACATAAGGGTTACGGGGATGAATAACGGATGAAACGCCCATCGCTCGAAAATGACATCCTACCAATTCTGGATGTTGCACCGTTGCAGCTGGTGGTAGCGTTGAACCTTGTACATCAGAAAAATTAACACCCCCGCGTTCGATAACAGCCCCATTCTCTAATACTCGGGTAAAACCTTCACCACTCTCCGCGCGTTGCCAATGATCCACTCCAAATTGAGCAGATCCATCTTCTGCAGCCAGTTGTTGACACAGATCCGTTTGTAAATTTAACAGATATTGGCGAACCATAACGGGAGCGATAATATTCATCGGTGATTACCCAGATTCTACACTTTGGCCTTCTTCTACATAGGGCTCAGAAAATCCGCATTCTTTTTGTGGGCAGACTTTTTCTGTACCGCGCCGCTTGGTCGTCTTAATCATCAAAATTGGCCATTTGCAATTTGGACAAGGTCCATCAACTGGCCGACTATTCACCGCGTATTTACAATCGGGATATTCGCTGCAAGAATAAAAAAATGTGCCATAGCGCGACTTTCTTTTCACCATCGTGCCTTTATGGCACAACGGACAGGTGACTGCCGTATCCTCCGGTTTATCAAGAGATTCAATAAATTTGCACTCTGGATATTTGCTACAGCCGATAAATTTGCCGTATTTTCCTTCTTTAATCACCAAGTCTGAATTACATTTTGGACAATGACGCCCTTCAACGATCTGTGGCTGTAATGAAGTTTCCCTATCTTCTTTTAGATTTCTCGTGTAATCACAATCTGGATATCCTGTGCACCCAATAAAGCGTCCTCGTTTACCTAAGCGAATGGATAATGGCTTTCCACATTTCGGACACGATTCCTCTAACGCTTCATGTGTTACATCCGCTCTTTTTACCGTATCCCCTGTGGTGTGCACCAAGTCAATAAAAGGTTTCCAAAATTCTTCCATTAAGGGAACCCACTGCTTTTCACCCCGTGAGACGGCATCCAATTCGTCTTCAAGTCTCGCGGTAAAATCATAATCAACATATTGTGTAAAATATTGGGTTAAAAACCGACTAACAATTCTGCCGACATCCGTTGGCTTAAAACGGCGGCTTTCTAATTCCACATAATCACGATGTTGTAATGTTGAAATAATAGAAGCGTACGTCGATGGCCGTCCAATACCATGCTCTTCCAAAGCTTTTACCAAGGAAGCTTCCGTAAAACGTGGTGGGGGTTCTGTAAAATGCTGATCGGCATGGATAGCAATCACATCGATGAGTTCACCTACCTTCATTACCGGTAATATTTTTTCACCTTCTTCGCCTTCATTGCGATGACTATCATCTATACCTTCTAGGTAGACTTGCATAAAGCCAGGCGAAGATACGATCGAACCATTCGCTCTAAAGCGATTACCTTCGCCGCAAGAAAGATCAACTGCAACGGCATCAATGGTTGCATGTACCATTTGACAAGCAATGGTGCGTTTCCAAATTAAATTATACAACTTGAATTGATCGGGCGTTAAAGCCTGTTTGATACTATCTGGGATCATTTTCGCCATGGTCGGACGAATAGCTTCATGCGCTTCTTGCGCATTTTTTGCTTTGGTTTTATAAAACCGAGGTTCTTTTGGTAATGCGTCCTCGCCGTAACGTTCCAAGATCAGTTCTCGAATTTCGGCGATGGCTTCTGCCGCTAAATTAACAGAGTCAGTACGCATATACGAAATTAATCCGACTGCGCCATCTCCTACATCGATCCCTTCGTACAGTTGCTGTGCAACGCGCATCGTTCTTTGTGTGGTAAAACCTAATTTACGAGAGGCTTCTTGTTGTAAAGTGGACGTTGTAAAGGGTGCCGCTGGATTGCGTTTTCGTTGGCTCTTGGTAATCTTTTCAACTTTTAGCTTACCATTGGCAAGATCCCGTAATGTTTTTTCGACCAATCGTGCAGCATCTTCGGTCGTAATCGAAAATTGTTCCAATTTTTTTCCAGCATATTCGACCAAGCGCGCAGAAAAAGCTTGTTTTTGCGATTTCAGATCAGATTCAACCGTCCAATATTCTTCAGACTTAAATTTTTCAATTTCTTCTTCGCGTTCCACTATCATGCGCAACGCTGGACTTTGCACCCTGCCGGCAGATAAACCACGACGGATCTTTTTCCATAACAAAGGCGATAAATTAAAGCCCACTAAATAATCTAAAGCGCGCCGCGCTTGTTGTGCATTTACTAAATCCATCGACAATTCACGCGGATTTTTAATCGCCGCCTGCACTGCAGATTTGGTAATTTCATGAAACACTACGCGATGTACCGGTTTGTTACTGAGTGCCTTTTTCTGTTTTACTATTTCATATAAATGCCAAGAAATGGCCTCACCTTCGCGATCCGGATCAGTTGCAAGATATAAGGCATTGCAATTTTTTAAGTGCGCACAAATTTCATCCACATGTTTAGCATTTTTTTCAATGATTTGATATTTCATGGTGAAACCATGGTCGGTATCCACTGCGCCTTCTTTGGGCACCAGATCTCGCACATGGCCATAGGAGGCCAAGATTTCAAAATCCTTGCCTAAATATTTTTTTAGCGTCTTGGACTTTGCAGGAGACTCAACAATAACAAGGTTCTTGCTCATCAGTGATTAACTCTATACCATAAAAATTCAGTTAGGCCAGTAATCTCGCATATCCACCCGGAACCGCGATCACATGCCCCTTCAGTTCCAATTCTAACAGCATGATCGATACCGCCTTGGCCGTCAATCCACTCCGCTGTATGACGACCTCTATTGGGGTGCAATCATACCCTATCTCAGCAAGGAGATCTTCATAATGTGACTGCTCTGCAGGAAGGGTTTCTTTCACTTGGCGTTCAGCTTCCCCTCTAATAACATATCTCATGAGCGCCCCAAGCTCTTCAACCACATGTTCCGCAGTCTCAACTAACTTTGCTCCTTGCCGAATCAAGGTATGGCATCCCTTGGCAAGCGGGCTATGGATTGAACCTGGAATCGCAAATACTTCACGCCCTTGCTCTAAAGCTAATTTCGCTGTGATAAGTGAACCACTATTTAAAGCGGCTTCCACCACGAGCGTTCCAACGCTTAATCCACTGATGATTCGATTTCTGCGGGGAAAATGGGAAGCGAGCGGCGGTACCCCAATCGGAAACTCCGACACCAAAGCACCTCCGTTTTCCACTATCTCATGAGCAAGCGCACGATGAGAAGCCGGATAAACGCTATCTAAGCCATTGCCCAAAACCGCGATGGTATTTCCAACCCCTAACAATGCCCCCACATGTGCGGCACCATCTATACCAATGGCAAGACCACTCGTAACGGTAAAGCCAGTCTTTGAAAAATGTTCCGCAAAATGACGCGCGTTTTCGGTACCCAACTGCGTTGGATGACGAGTTCCAACGATGGCGATTTGAGGTCTTGCCAATAATTTTGCATTGCCACGCACAAAGAGAACCGGCGGTGCATTATGGATCTCTTTTAAAAGGGGGGGATAAAGCGCATTTTCTTTGGTTAGAATATGACAATTCGGTTGCTCGGCCCACGTTAAATCTTTTTCCACCAAAGACCAATCAACTGTACCCTTTGTCACCCTGGAGTGACCTGTTGCATCAAATAATTGAGAGAGATCAGAACAATTTTCAAGTATCTCAGATAACTTTACAGGCCCCATTCCCGGCACGCGTAGTAACGCTAACAAAAAGCGTAAAGATTTTGTTGGGACATTCATGTTTTACCTATACGAAAAAGAAGAATAATGCTCGGGACCGGCAAGTTTAGGGGCATTTCACCTTATCAAGCAAGTGGATAATTTCCGTAGCCTCTAATACCAATCCTAGACTCATCTTATCGTAGGTCTGGAATATCAACAATTGCCCGACGCGCGTATCCGGTAATTGGATCATCTTTTTTCGCCATCCTTTTGCATAAGGATCTCGTACCACTCGGCCTGTTTGGTAAACGTCCAACAGATTCCCTTCCATAATCCCATCACGTTCACCAAGGCTAATAAAAACAATGCTATTGCGGCCAATTTGATCGCCTCCATCTCTGGCAGACATTATATAGCCATCTTCCGCCAGCTCTTGAACAGGTCGTATGGTCAACGTATCAGGTAACATCGCCGTAAAGCTTGGCAGCAATCGATTGCCAACTTCGATACCATTGGTTGCTGTTTCTACTTTTAAAGTTGAGGGTTCTCCTGCAACCGTTAAATTTGCCGTTCCGATTGCATTGGCTTCAAAGCCAAGCACTTCACCCGTCTTTGGATGTTTATATTCTTTTCCCCCTTGATAAATCGTGTATTTTACTTCTTCTGGACCTTGGATCCCTTTAGCATAAATGACGATGCCGGCTCCACCGACAACTGCGCTTTCTTCCTCCGCAACAATATAAGGCGCTCGACTAAATTCTTCTTTGCAATCCAAAATAAGGCTGCTGCGTAAAAAGGGCCGGATCCGCTCAATAGGAATAGTTCTTGATAAACCCGATTTTTCCACCCGGATCTGAGGTTCAAGCTTCACAATTTCTTTTTCAGCATGATCAAGCGCAAGCGCTAACCCACTAAAAAGAAGGCTGAATGCAATGCCCGCCCCGATTTTAAGTATCATGCTCACGATCCTCCAACATTATGTATTAGAGTATAGTGAGATTTTTTGATACAATTAAATAGTTGGAAGATAAACTCTATTGAGGGGCATTATGCCATTGTTAAATATCCTACAATTTCCCGATCCGAGGCTTAAAAACATTGCCGCTCCGGTAGAACACTTTGATGCGGAATTGGCAACCTTGATCGATAACATGCTAGAAACCATGTATGAAACCCGGGGGATTGGACTTGCCTCGATCCAGGTCAACGTTCCTAAGCGAGTGATCGTCATCGACGCCTCTGATAATGAAAATGAACCTCGTCATTTTGTAAACCCAGAAATTATTGCCAAACGCGGCGTTATTGAGTGGGAAGAAGGTTGTCTTTCATTTCCGGGCGTCTATGCCAAAATTAAACGCGCCAAAGAGATCGACGTGAAATATGTTGACAAGCATGGCAAACCACAAGAATTATTAAATGCAACCGGTTTATTAGGTGTTTGTATTCAACATGAAATTGATCATTTAGACGGCATTACATTTTATGATCATCTCTCTTCGCTTAAAAAAGAATTATTGCGCAAAAAATTGGATAAAATTCGAAGACGTTCATTATGATATTCAACATTGTTTTTGCAGGCACGCCTGAATTTGCCATAAATCCACTACAAGCCTTACTCCAATCTAAACATCATATTGCTGCAGTCTTTACCCAACCTGATCGCCCTGCTGGCAGAGGCAGAATTTTGCACGTTAGCCCTGTCAAAAAAATTGCTGAACAACATCAACTCCCTGTTTATCAACCCGAACGGTTAAAAGATCCTGCGACACAAGAAATACTGCGTAATCTTCAACCTGATCTCTTAGTGGTGGTTGCCTATGGATTGATTTTACCCAAAGCAGTTTTAGAAATCCCGCGCAATGGATGCATCAATATACACGCGTCTTTACTGCCCAGATGGCGTGGCGCTGCCCCTATTCAACATGCCATCCTAGCAGGCGACAAAGTAACCGGTATTACCACCATGCAAATGGACGCAGGACTCGACACTGGGGACATATTAATCACAAATGCTTGTGAAATCACCGCACAAGAAACGAGTCAAAGCTTGCAGGACAAATTATCCCCTCTAGGCGCCACAACGTTGCTGGAAACATTAGAACAGTTAGAAAAAGACTTGCTTTCCCCGCAAAAACAAAACGAAGCAGAAGCAACGTATGCCCATAAAATTGAAAAAATTCAAGCGAAAATCCATTGGCAGGAAAGTGCTCTTGTTATCGATCGCAAAATTCGCGCGTATAACCCCTCTCCAGTTGCTTTTAGCGAACTACAGGATGAAATTGTTCGAGTCTGGCGCGCAACGCCTCTCAATACAACCACGACTACCACTCCTGGAACTATTCTTAAAGCTGATCACACTGGCATTGACGTTGCAACAGGATATGGCATATTGAGATTATTAGAGCTGCAATTAGCGGGGGGAAAACGTTTGGGAGTACGTGAAATATTAAATTCAAAAAGTTCTCTTTTTGCAGTAGGCGCTTTTTTTAAATAAATGAACAGTATGCTCTGCTTACTAGTACATTGTAATGTTAGTTTTTAACACATTAAAAATATGA
>JAJZUR010000071.1 GCA_021848375.1 Pseudomonadota bacterium
AAAGTTATGCATGTTGAAAAAAGGATTAACGACAGGCCCAGAAAAGTGTTAAAATACAGGACTCCAAAAGAGGTATTGTTTAAGTCTTTAGGCTGGTCTAGTGATGCACTTCAGTATTGAAGGGGCGTGACTTAATAATTGGATACACTTTGCTATAAAATGCAAATCATTTCTTCTCACATTCACAATATCTAATTGATTAATATGATAGTGAATTTTTTTATAGGCTAAGATTTGCTCGCGAAAAAGCCAAAGTGGCTGACATAATTGTCCTTGCGAATAGGCTTCACCCCGTTGATATTCAATTAAAGGTCTAAAATAATCTTTTAATAACTCGGTTTGGGTTAGTTGCGGATTGCTAGCTTCTAGCTTATTGTCTAATGTCCCTTGTAAAGATGGTGCAAGTTTCTCATCCATTTCTTCTTTCGTAGACGACATACTTTATCTCTTTGATTAAAGCAAAAATTAATTCTTATTGCTTTTAAAAAAACTATTTTCAATAGCAAAGACAACATTTAAGATATCTGTCCAACACAGCATAATAATGTTCCTCCAATTCTACCTTTAATTTCTATTTATTAACAAAATTTTTGTACTAAACTATTCCACATCTTACGAAGTGAAAGTTACTCTTATTCAATGAAAAAAACAAGCCCCTCAACAACTGAAAGTCGCATATCTTATAAAAGCGGGACAGATCAGGGCTCTTTACTAAAGCGCATATTGGCATTGTGGGTGAAACGCAGAAAAGGCTGCGCTTTGTTATCAAATTATCTGCCAGTTTCTTATTACGGGCATTTGAGCTAAATCTAAATTGGCAAGAAAATTAACCAAATTCCTGACTTTAACGCCATTCATAAAATCTTTCTCTCTGCTTAATTCATTAACCAATTGATATTGATGTGGAATTCTAATATACTGTTGAAAGTGAGCAAACGCTTTACTGATTTCTGTCTCACTGGTTTTGATTTCAAAAGCTGCAAATGGTTGTTTATCAATTGTAATTAAAAAATCGATTTCGAGGCCGTCTTTGGTTCTCATATAAAATAATTCTGCTGATTTACCCTGTGTATCTTCAAAAAAATGACACGCCTTCTTTAATGCACAAGCAACTAGGTTTTCTAATCGCATTCCAGGTTTATCTACCACTCTTCCATTATCAAAAAAATAACATTTAGGCTCTTTAAGTAGCGCTCGTGCAATATTCTTATGATAGGGAGGTACCAGAAATATAGCGTATAAGTTTTCTAATAAGCGCATCCATTCTTTTATGGTTTTAGGGTCAACTTCCAAATCGCGCGCTATATTTGCAAATGCAATATTAGAACCTACACGAGTAGCCAAGATAGCGATCAGAGTTTCAATGGATTTAAGTGATTTAACCGTTTTTAAATCGAGTAAATCTTGCTTTAAGATAATATCTAAGTGCGTTCTTTGCCATCTACGATAATAAGTCTCATCTTCCTTAATATAGGGTTCGGGAAAACCACCAACTACCATTAATTTATTAAATGACTCTTCCGGCTTTTCTTTCCAAATAATCATGGCTTCTCGGATATCAATTGGATGCAACCTAAATGGAAAATAGCGACCAGCTAATGAATCTCCCACTTTTGAGTAAGACTCTAAATTTGCACTTCCCGTCACAACGATATTGGGTTTATTTTGCTCTCTATCATAAATGCCTTTTAACCAACGTTTCCATTCTGACATCTTATGTATTTCATCAAAAATGACTAAATCAACATCGCGACGCCAACTTTTTTCTTTAATAAGAATCCTATCTTCTAAGTAATCATAATTCATGTATTCAAAATGAGTCTTCAGGTTCTTAGACAAAGTGGTTTTACCCACCTGGCGTGGGCCACTAATCAATACAATTTTTTTATCTAAATCAGCCAGAACTGATGATTTGATATATCTGTCCATACCACCCTTGATTCGACTAAACAGGAGCCTATTCCATTATAGTCGTGACCAAACCGGAATTCAATCCCTAATGGTCAAAAATCAGCTTTGACAATAATGGCTCAATCCAATGTATCTCCCTCTTCCAATGTTGGGAGAGGGTGCCCCGAAGGGGCGGGTGAGGGTTAATTGCCTAACAATCATAGTCCGCGTAAATATTCAGTACATCAAATTCTTTTAAAAAACCAAAATTTGGTGCTATTATTGGTTCTAAATACTATCTTTAAAAGGAGACAGTTATGCAGCACATTTTGTCTGATTATTCATCCAGTATAACAGAATTAAAGCGAAATCCGCATGTGTTATTAGATAAAGCGCAAGGTAATCCGGTTGCCATCTTAAATCACAACAAACCCATCGCCTATTTAATACCTGCTGATACTTATGAGGCGATCCTAGATTTATTAGAAGAAAAGAAATTGGTGGAAATCGCAGTATCCCGCGCCAACGAATATTCAAAAGCCATCGATGTTAAATTAAATGACCTATAAACTAAAATTTCTGCCGATTGCTTTAAAGGAATGGAAAAAACTCGGCGAAGTCATTAAATCACAATTTAAAAAGAAGCTGCAAGAACGGTTGGAAAACCCCCGGATCGCCTCTGCTGCGCTGAGTGGATTAAAAGATCATTATAAAATTAAATTACGAAACTCAGGCTATAGACTTGTCTATAAGGTTGAAGACAAAGAAATCTGCATCATCGTCGTCGCTGTTGCCAAACGTGATAAAGGATACGTTTATAGCTTGGTTGATAAAAGAAAATAAGTAATTTACCCCAATGTCTGGCCCATTGTTGCTACAATTAGGCTGCTAAAGAATTTTTTTGTAGTTTAGCAATAATAGAATACGCAACTGGCACCACAAATAATGAAAATACGGTGCCCATGAGCATGCCGCCGATGATCACCCAGCCAATGTCTTTTCTCGCAACAGCGCCTGCGCCTACGCTAAAGATTAAAGGAATAGCCCCACAAACCATTGCCAGCGTCGTCATTAATACCGGCCGCAATCGAGCGGAAGCTGCCATTAAGACGGCATCCATTAACGCCATCCCTTCTGCACGTAAACGATTAGCAAAGTCGACAATTAAGATGCCATGTTTGGTGATAAGGCCAATTAATGTCACAAGACCAATAGAGGTATAAGCATTATTACTGCCCCCAATAAAATTCACAGCCCATACCGCGCCCGTCACTGAGAGCGGAACTGTGAGCAGCACCACAAAGGGGTGGACAAAACTTTCAAATAACGCAGAAAGCACGAGATAAATAAACGCCAAAGCTAAACCATAGGTGATCCACATGGCAGCCTTTGCTTCTTTGTATTGCTCAACTTTACCGCCATACCGATATTGCGCATCGGGCGGCAAATATTTTTTGACGATGGGATCAAGTTCTGTTATGGCTTGATCTAAAGATTTGCCGGGCTGCAATGATACATTGATGCCGCCGCCACGCAGCCGATCATAATGCTTAATTTCGTTTGGCTCTTGCACTTCTTTTAGGGTAACAAGACTGCCTAAAGGCACCCATTGTCCCGCTAACGCAGGAACAAAATAAGAATTCAGGTTATTTATTTCTGAACGATATTCTAGCGGCGCTCGCACTTCAATATCGTAATCTAAACCTTGAAAATTGAAATCCCCTGCTTTTCGGCCAGATAAAAAGGTATATAGCGTATCTTCAATCGCATCTACCGTGACGCCCAATTCCGCAGCTAAATCCCTATCGACGGTGACTCTTAGGCGCGGTTTTTCGATGGCTTGATCGCTATTGATGCCATCAAAGCCCGGCACTTTTCTCGCTTCGTTCATGATGTCATTTAGGGCTTTCACCAACGTTTGATGCGAACCCGCATATTGGATCAAAATTTTAAACGCGTCATCTCCCCCCATGCCGGATGCTTCATTGATCCCAACCATTGGACCCACAATGCTATTTAATTGCGATCGTAACGTATTGGTTATCTCAAAACTAGAACGTGATCGATCAGCATTGGGTTTTAAGATCAAAAACCACCACATAAATTGATCCTCAAATACCCCCGTCAATACCCGTTTGCCTTCTGGAACCGTTTTTAGGATGGATTCAACTTTGTTAAACCAGTCTTTACGGAGATTTTCGGGCACCGTATTGGTCGACATGAGATAGCCGGTGATATAACCTTCGTCTTCCGTTGGGATCAATTCCGAAGGTAGGCGCTGAAATCCATAGATCCCAAACCCCGCAATAAAAACCAATAAAAAACAAATCTTGATGGGATGTTGTAAGGTTATTCCCAACCAACCTTTATAATGCCCCGCTAAATTTTCCCAAAACAATACTTTTTTGGCATGCTTCAAGAACTTTCCCCCTAACGCTGGGGTTAATGTTAAAGCCACAAACCCTGAAATAATCACACTGCCCGCAAGTGTCCACGCAAATTCCCGAAATAACACCGCGGATTCGTCGACCTGAAACAGTAAGGGTAGATAAACCGCCGCTAACGTAATGGTCATCACAATGACGGCAAAGCTTATCTCTTTCATGCTCATTAGGGCGGCTTGAAACCCTGAAAGACCTTCTTCCATATGTCGATAGATATTTTCAACTACCACGATAGCATCGTCGACGACTAATCCTACAGCTAAAACCAGTGCAAGCAACGTCACTGGATTAATACTAAAGCCAAGTAACCACATCAACGCAAAAGAACCGACCAAACACAACGGTACGGTAATCATTGGTAATACGGCTGCCCGTACGGAAGCTAAAGAGAGCATGATAATAATACCCACCAGCACAATCGCTTCCCATAAGGTATGGCGCATTTCATCAAAAGACGCTGCAAAGGCACTGGTGGCATCGAACATCACTCTCGCTTTCATGGTGGGCGGCATCGTTTTTTGTAAGCCATTGACAAATTGATGTAATCGGTTTGCAACTTCAAGCGGATTCGCTTGAGGCTTGGCGAGGATCCCAAGCCCAACCATTTCTTGTCCATCTTCACGAATTTTTAAATTGGTCGGCTTTTCATCAACCACCACAGTTGCAACATTACCCACAGTCACTCGACCAGAGGGCTTCATTTTGACGGTCACATTGGCAAAATCTTCAGGTTTTTCCACCATGGCCGACAATACAACCGATTCCTTGGCAGTTGCGCCCTCAATTTCTCCCGCGGAAGCAAAACTTTTTTCGTGTTTTAAAGCATCAACGACTTCCTTGATGGTTATACTGTGCTCGGCTAATAAGGCGGGATCTGGCATTACGGAAACTTTATATAATTTGTTCCCAAAATGCGTTACTTGCGCAACGCCTTCAATGAGCCGCAAGCGATCTTCAACTGAGCGTCGAATATAATCGGATAATTCAGGAAGGCTACGCGTATTATCCTCAAATTTTAAATATGCAATTTCATTCCTATTTTCCCCCTGCTCATTAATTTCAGGGCGTTTAACCGATTCTGGCAGCGTGCTTAAACTGGAAAATACCCGATCGCGGATCTGACCCAACGCTTTATTATTATCAACCCCCGGCTTAAATTTAACGACAATCTGGCTTTGACTATCGTAACTGCTGGAATTCATTTTTTTAACGCCATCGATGCCAGAGAGCACATCTTCTAATGGTTTGGTGACTTGCTGTTCGACAACCGCAGCGTTCGCCCCAGGAAAGGCGGTCGTAATGGTGACTTCATTTTGCGCAACATTAGGTTTATGGCGCAGATCTAAAAGATGATAAGCAACCAATCCCATAATCAGCAACACAATATTGATGGCCGTTGCCATCACTGGACGACGGACAAAAACTTCAGAAAACTGCATTACCAGTCTCCTGTCCAATCATTAGCAACCGCGTTTGCGCCTTCAATGACAGCAAAGGTTTTGGTCAAAACCACTGAATCATTTAAATTGACACCCGATTTGATATGTACTCGACCATTTATTTTTTCACCAATTTGAACTTTACGCGTTTGAACTTTACCGTCTGCAATCACCATGATCTCATAACCTTCCATGGATAAGAGTAGACAAGCTTCTGGGATCACCAACGCATGTTCGTGCATTGCCAATATTTGCCGCACATGCGCAGACATCCCTGGCCAGAGATCTTGGGTAGCATTATTCACTTTGGCTTTTATCAAAATGGTATACGTTCTGCGATCGACGCTCGGCGCAATAAACTCAACCGTGCCTTGAAATTTTTTATCGGGAAATGCCTTAACGCTCACTTCTACGCCTTGCGCCAGATCTAAACGACTGGCATAACTTTCTGGCACTTTATAGGTCAGTAATAACGTATCCGTATTCACAATATCAACAAGATCCGTCCCAACGGCCACAATCTCACCCGGTTTGACTATCCAATCCGACAAATAACCATCAAAAGGAGCTCGTACTTCTGGTCCCGCAATGATATTGGCTAATAGCGTGCCTTCCTTCACATAAGAACCCGACGGTACCACAAATTTTTGGATCCGGCCTGCTCCACCGGCTTTGATCTTAAGTTCCTTTTCTGCCGTTAAAGTCCCAATGGTATTAATGACTTCTGGCATGGGTGCTTCTTTTACCCGTACCGTCTGAACCTGCAGGAGCGGCAACGCTCCCGCCCCTCCAAATCCAAAGTATTGATAGAAATCTTTGGCAAAGAAGGATAAAATCAAAATACCTGCCAAGGCTAACCAGAGCACTTTGTGGTGTCTGAGACGAGCTGGCAAAGGAAGCTTAGGGATTTGTTTCAAAAAGTTTTTCAATTTCATTACAAAAATGCCTGTGGTATTGTTTTACAAGATTATTTTATCATTTCTAGGAGTCTTTTACTATGACTGACTTGCAACCGATTATTGAAACGGCTTACGAGTCTCGTTCTAACTTGAGTCCTCAGTCAAAAGAGCCCCGACTAAGAGACGCTATTAATCAAACGTTAGCGGCACTAGAAGAGGGAACCTTAAGAGTTGCAGAACTTACTAATGGGCAATGGAAAGTGAATCAATGGATTAAAAAGGCCGTTTTACTGTATTTTTCCCTCCATAAAAGCGCTCCTATTGACGGACACTTTACCCAATTTTACGATAAGGTTCCCCTACGCTTTGGGGATGCCTCCCCCGAAACCTTTGAAAACTTAAATATTAGAATTGTTCCACCGGCGACAGTACGTCGCGGCGCCTATATTGGCCCGAAATCCGTGTTAATGCCAAGTTATGTGAATATTGGCGCCTACATTGGGGAAGGAACAATGGTGGATACTTGGGCTACCGTGGGTTCCTGTGCGCAAATCGGCAAACAGGTTCATCTATCTGGCGGGGTTGGCATTGGCGGTGTCTTAGAACCGCTTCAAGCTAATCCCACCATTATCGAGGATAACTGTTTTATCGGCGCTCGTTCAGAGATTGTCGAAGGCGTCATTGTAGAACATGGCGCAGTGATTTCGATGGGCGTCTACATCGGACAAAGTACAAGGATATATGATCGCGAAACCGATCAAATTTCTTATGGTCGTATTCCGGCTAACAGTGTGGTGGTTCCGGGCAGTCTGCCAAGCAAGGATGGCCGATATAGTCTTTACTGCGCTGTTATTGTCAAAAAAGTTGATGATAAAACTCGAGAAAAAACCAGTATTAATGAATTATTACGAACATAGTTGCAATAAAGGAGCATCTCATGAAACATCAAAAAAGGATCCGATCGATTGTTATTTTGATAACGCTTGGCGCATTGTTGTTGGGATTTACTTATTATAAAACGCAATCTTCACAGCAAATACCCAAAACGCCCCCTTTGCTGACCGAGAATGCTGAAAATCTGCAAGCAACTGAACATTTATTGGCGACTTTTTTCCCGGGCAAAGAAAAAACATGGATCCAATTGCTAAAAGCAACTGCTCTTTTGGATAAGCTG
>JAJZUR010000072.1 GCA_021848375.1 Pseudomonadota bacterium
CGTTAGATAATAAAGGGCGTTGTTCTGTATACATGAGTGAGTCTCCGAAAGCTTAGTGGTTTGTTTATAAGGGTGGCCAGCGCATAGAAACCTTATAAAGTTACTAAATCGAAAGCTTTTGGGAAACAAAGTAACTGCTGACATACGCAATTTCTCCATAACACACAATAATTTGAAAGTATATGGATTATGTTGCATGTGTGTCAATTAAATTATTAATTAGTTTGAAAACTGATGTTTTTTTGCAAGATTTTATATTTAACACATAATTACGATAGTAGTAAAGGAGTTTAACTATTTTTTAAACAATCAAGGAAGCTAACCAAAATGCTAGATTTTGTGTATCTCATTGGAGGCATTGGGTTTTTTGGCTTTTGCTGTGTGTTGGTTTGGATTTTTGAACAATTAGGGGGGAATGGTCAATGAACCTCCTCTATTTAATTTCAGGGCTGATTGTCGGTGGTCTTTTTGTGTATCTTTTAATCGCATTGTTTAAGGCGGAAATCTTTTAATGAGTTTTCTTTATGTCTGGTAATGAAATTTTACAATTAGTCATTTATTTAGCGGTGCTTTTTTGCTTAGTAAAACCATTGGGATCTTATATTGCGACTATTTACGAGGGTAGAAGCAATTTTATGGTTCGCGTCTTAGGTCCCTTGGAAAGATGGACATACAAAATTTGCCATATTCGTTCAGAGCAAGAAATGAATTGGAAAGAGTATGCGATTAGTATGTTGCTGTTTAATCTAATGGGATTCATTGCTGTTTATCTTATTCAGCGCTTGCAAGGTATATTACCTTTAAACCCCCAACATTTTCCAGCTGTGAATCCTGATTTGGCTTTTAACACTGCAACAAGCTTTATAGCCAATACGAATTGGCAAGCCTATGGTGGTGAGAATACGTTAAGCTATTTTACACAAATGGCAGCGCTCACCGTACAAAATTTTCTTTCAGCCGCAACCGGTATTTCCATTTTAATGGCATTAATAAGAGGCATTCGTCGCTGCGAAACCACCGCACTTGGCAATTTTTGGGTTGATATAGTACGAGGAATACTATACCTGTTTCTGCCTTTATCTATTCTATTGTCTTTATTATTAGTATCTCAAGGCGTTATTCAAAATTTTAAGCCGTATCAAAGCGTTTCCCTTATCCAAGCTGAACAGTATCAAGATCCACAATTAGATGAAACGGGTCAGCAGATGAAGGATGCCAAGGGGGACCTGATATTTCGAACGAAAACGCTCATAGAACAGCAAATTCCGATGGGCCCTGCAGCCTCACAAGTTGCTATAAAACAATTGGGTACCAATGGAGGTGGGTTTTTTAATGTGAATTCGGCGCATCCTTTTGAAAATCCCACACCATTGTCCAATTTTTTTGAAATGTTAGCAATTTTATTGATGCCTGCTGCACTTTGTTATACCTATGGGGTTATGGTACGCAAAAATCGTCAAGGATGGGCAATTTTAGTAACGATGTCGATCATATTGATCCCCCTTATATGCACCACGTTTATCGCAGAAAAACAAACAAATCCAGCCATCGAAAAAATAGCGCAAGATATCATATTACCAGATGGCGGCAATATGGAAGGAAAAGAAACGCGCTTTGGTATTTTAAACTCAAGTATTTGGGCAACCGCAACGACAGCAACAGGCAATGGTTCAGTGAATGCCATGTTAGATTCGTTTTTGCCAGTGGGTGGTTTGATCCCGCTCTGGTTGATGGATTTAGCAGAGGTCATCTTTGGCGGGGTAGGATCAGGCTTATATCAGATGATCATTTTTATTCTAATTACAGTCTTTGTTTCTGGGTTAATGGTAGGACGAACCCCTGAGTATATGGGAAAAAAAATCGAAGCATTTGAAATGAAAATGGCCGCTGTTGCTATTTTTGTGATGCCGCTTACTGTTCTATTGTGTACAGCAATTGCGGTGTTAAGCAGTGCTGGCTTATCGGCACTGGCTAATCCGGGCGCTCATGGGTTTAGTGAAATATTATACGCATTTTCTTCAATGACCAATAATAATGGCAGCGCTTTCGCGGGATTGAATTCTAATATATCTTTTTATACTACGTTGGGAGGATTTGCGATTTTAATTGGCCGATATTGGATTGCAATTGCTATTTTAGCGATTGCAGGTTCACTTGCTGGAAAAAAAACGATACCGGCAAGTTCTGGTACCTTACCAACCGATAGTATTACTTTTGGTTTTGTTTTAATTGGCGTTATCTTGATTATGGGTGCACTCATCTTTTTCCCGGCTTTTGCTCTAGGGCCTATCGTTGAACAGTTTATGTTGGCGGGACATTTATGATAATTACCAAAACATCCCTCTATAGTTCACTATTAAAAGATTGCATTATACAATCATTTTTAAAACTCACTCCAGCGCATCAAATTCGAAATCCTGTGATGTTTTGTGTTTATATCGGTAGTCTGATGACATCCGCATTATTCATACAAGCAATGCTCGGGCAAGGCGAAACGGGAGCAAGATTTATTTTTTCCATTGCATTTTGGCTGTGGTTTACATTGATATTTGCGAATTTCGCAGAAGCCATGGCAGAAGCACGTGGTAAAGCTCAGGCGGCCTCTTTGCGTAAAGCACGGCGTGAAACTGTGGCGAAAAGGTTAGGTAACGTGGATCGAAACGAAAAATATACACTGGTTAAATCGGCGGAATTGCGTGTTGGAAATTTAGTTTTGATTGAAAAAGATGATTATATCCCTTGCGATGGCGAAGTTGTAGAGGGTATTGCTTCTGTGAATGAAAGCGCCATCACAGGGGAAAGTGCGCCGGTTATTCGTGAATGTGGAGGGGATCGAAGCGCCGTTACCGGCGGTACTCGCGTTATTTCGGATTGGATTATTGTTAAAATTACGGCAAATCCGGGAGAAACGTTTTTAGATCACATGATATCCTTAGTCGAAGGAGCCAAACGACAAAAAACACCAAATGAAATTGCTTTGAACATTTTATTAGCGATGTTAACGCTCATTTTTTTACTCGTTTGTACTACGTTGTTACCCTATTCTATGTATAGCGTTCATGCAATGGGATCAGGTCAGATCGTGACAGTGACAGTATTGGTTGCATTATTTGTCTGTTTGGCGCCAACAACTATTGGTGGTCTTATATCAGCGATTGGAATCGCTGGTATGGATCGAATGATCCAACGCAATGTTGTCGCACTGTCCGGAAAAGCCATTGAGGCAGCAGGAGATGTAAACGTACTGTTATTAGATAAGACAGGTACCATTACGCTTGGAAACCGCCAAGCAACGGAATTTGTTCCCATAGGGGATATTACGGTCAATGATTTAGCTGATGCAGCGCAACTATCTTCATTGGCTGATGAAACGGCAGAAGGTCGCAGTATTGTAATTTTAGCTAAAGAGAAATATGGCATTCGAGGCAGAGATATTGAAGCATTAGACGCAAAATTTGTGCCATTTTCTGCTCAGACTCGTATGAGCGGGGTTAGGCTAAAAAATAAGGAAATATTTAAAGGCGCTCCGGATGCCATCGAAGATTATATTCGAGAAAAAGGCGGGCAAATCCCGTCTTTTGTCCAGGAATTTGTCGATAGAATTGCGCGACAAGGTGCGACCCCATTATTAATCACGGAGGGTACCAAAATATTAGGTGTCATCCGCTTAAAAGATATCGTAAAAGGCGGGATCCGCGAGCGTTTTGCTGAACTGCGTCGCATGGGGATCAAAACATTGATGATTACGGGGGATAACCCGTTAACGGCTGCTGCAATTGCCGCGGAAGCAGGAGTTGATGATTTTTTGGCGGAAGCAACGCCGGAAGATAAACTAAATTTGATTCGCAATCTACAAGCCGAAGGAAGACTTGTTGCCATGGCAGGTGACGGAACCAATGATGCACCTGCATTGGCGCAAGCTGATGTTGCGGTAGCAATGAATACGGGCACCCAGATCGCAAAAGAAGCAGGTAACATGGTCGATTTAGATTCAAACCCAACCAAATTAATTGAAATTGTAGAAATTGGCAAACAGTTACTGATGACACGGGGTACCATTACTACCTTTAGTATTGCTAACGATTTAGCAAAGTATTTTGCGATAATTCCAGCTGCATTTTCTGACACATACCCAGCATTAAATCGATTAAATATCATGGGGCTTGCAACCCCGCAAAGTGCAATACTTTCAGCCATTATTTTTAATGCGCTGATTATTATTTGTTTAATTCCCTTAGCATTATTTGGGGTAAAATACCGACATGTTACGGCGCTTAAATTATTAAGAACCAATATTTTGTTGTATGGGATGGGAGGAATTATTGTCCCATTTTTAGGCATAAAATTAGTTGATCTCATATTGCAAGAGATTGGTTGGGTATGATAAAGCAATCTATAAAAAAAATGATTTGCGTACAATTTGGAATATCTTTGCTTTTATTGATGTTGATGACGTTGGTAACGGGCCTTCTTTATCCTATGTGTATAACCGTTATCGCCCAAGCCTTATTTTCATATCAGGCAAATGGTTCTTTAATAGAGCTTGACAATCGAAACATTGGCTCAGAATGCATTGGCCAATTGTTTTCAAAGCCAGAATACTTTCAGGGTCGCCCTAGTGCAACAAAGCCTTTTCCATATAATGGAATTGCATCTGCCGGATCAAATTTAGGCCCGTCAAATATTAGTTTGCAGGAGAATATTAAATCTAGAATAAAATATTTACAAAACCAGGATCCCAAAAATACCCTGCAAATTCCGATTGAATTATTAACCTCTTCAGGCAGCGGTTTAGATCCTCATCTTTCACCCAATGCGGCTTACTATCAGATCTCAAGGGTGGCAAAGGCGCGACGCTTATCCGAAGCAGATGTTAAAATTTTGATCGACCATTTTACTGAGCCACGACAATGGTTCTTTTTAGGGGAGCCCAGAATTAATGTCCTAAAATTGAATAAAGCTTTGGATGCACTTGGTCAAAACAGTAACAAATAACAGGGATAAATAAATGACGCAACGCCCAAATCCTAAAGATCTTTTAAAATATGTTCAAAAAGAAGAAGAACGTTTACTACAAGGCAAATTAAAAATATTTTTAGGCGCAGCGCCTGGAGTTGGGAAAACTTATAGCATGCTTCAGGATGCGCTCGAAAAATTAAAAGAAGGCCTTGTTGTAGTTTCCGGCATTGTTGAAACTCATGGGCGTAAAGAAACAGAAGCCTTATTAGATAATTTTGAAATTATCAAACGACATACTATTACTTATCACGGCAAAGCTTTAGAAGAATTTGATTTAGATGCGGCTTTATTGCGCCATCCAGGTTTAATATTGATGGACGAGATGGCGCATACGAATGTTCCAGGATCACGACACAAAAAACGTTGGCAAGATATTATTGAGCTTTTAGATAAAGGTATTGATGTTTATACAACTGTCAATGTTCAACATATTGAAAGCTTGAATAATATTGTTACGCAAATTTCAGGTATTGTAGTTCGCGAAACTGTCCCTGACACTGTCTTTGAACGAGCACACTCTATTGAGTTAATTGATTTGCCGCCTGAAGATTTAATTAAGCGTTTAGAAGAAGGAAAAGTATACGTCCCTTCTGAAGTTGAAACTGCTATAGCACATTTTTTTCGTAAGAGTAACCTGACAGCGCTGCGCGAACTTGCACTTCGAATCACAGCAGAACAAGTGAATACAGAAGTATTATTACACCGCCAGGGTGAGCACATCGAAAAGATTTTACCGACCAGCGAACGTTTGTTAGTGTGTATAGGTCCAGAACAAGATCCTTCTAAACTTATCCGTGCAACATTTCGTATGGCCAAAAGCTTGCATGCCGAGTGGGTGGCTGTTTATGTAGAAACACCTTCGGCACGTTATTCAGCAGAAGAAAATCATAAAGTAATTTATAGCTTACGTTTAGTTGAACAAATGGGTGGCGAAACAGTCATTATATCTGGAACGGATGTGGTCTCTGCTATTATGCAGCTTGCTCAGGAAAGAAATATTACTCGCATTATTCTTGGAAAAAGAGAGAAAATCAGTTGGAGAGATTGGTTTAAGCCGAGTACTACTCATAAATTGGTCAAAAGCATTAAAGATGTTGATTTATATATATTACGAAATGAAGCCCAAAACAATGAATTAAATAAAGCTTCTTCTCGTCAACCCGGATCCTCCAAAACCGCCTATCTTATCAGCATTTTAACCGTGGCCCTTTGTTCAGGAATAAATATATATTTTGATAAGTATTTTGCCTTGGGCACCCTAATGACTATTTATCTGCTAGGGTTAATATTCATTTCCACTCGGGGTTATTTTTGGCCTTCTTTTTTTGCATCCCTATTGAGCGTATTAGCTTTTGATTTTCTGTTTGTACCGCCGGTTTATGGTTTTTTAGCTAAAGATCCTCAATATTATATTATGTTATTTGCGATGCTATTGATTTCTCAAGTATTTGCAGGCCTTACTTTTTTAAGTAGAAAACAGACCAAATATTTCCAAACTCGAGAACAACGAACAGCCACTATGTACCTTTTAAGTAAAAAACTTGCTCATACCAGAGGAGTGAATAATCTTCTTGATATTGCGGTACATCATATTTCAACGGTCTTTAATAGTGATGTGATTGCTTTACTTCCCGATAGGACACGTCAAGTTGTTCCGGTCGTCAGTAGTACGGGGGAAATTATACTTAGCGCGAAAGAACAAAGTGTTGCACAATGGGTGTTTGAATTAGGGCAAAATGCCGGTTTGGGAACGCAAACCTTACCGGATGCAGAAGCCATCTATGTTCCATTATTAGAAAAAAAAGGCCCAATTGGAGTATTACGTGTATTACCGAAGCAAAAAAATCAGTGGTTAACTCCAGAACTGCTACATCTATTAGAAAGTTTTTCTACCCAGATCGCTCTATCACTAGAGGTGGATAGATTACAAGATCAGGCTATGAAATCAGAACTGTCTAACGAAACTGATCGGGTTCGAAATATATTAATGAAGTATATCTCCGACAATATGCATCAACCTTTACTAGATATTATGCATGCTGCTGTAGCATTGATAGATTCTGGAGATAAATTAACTTCTGGTTTAATCCAAGAATTAGGCAATAAGATTTATTATAATTCAGAAGAGTTAAATCATCTTATTGATAATCTCTCGCAGATTGCACAATTGGAATCCTCCGAAATCTCCATCAATAAAGAACCTATATTCTTAGATGAAGTGGTAGGCGCCGCCGTTAAAAGCCTGAGTCGTAAATTGGGTAATCGTACCGTAACAATCAGCGATTTTGCTGCTATCCCCAAAATTCCTATTAATAAAGTCTTTGTTGAACATGTTTTTTATAATATTTTGGAAAATGCGGTTAAATATACTCCTAAAAACTCGCCAATTGAAATTTCAGCGATTTTAGAGGCAAAACGGGTAGTCATTAATATTGAAGATGAAGGACCTGGATTGGCTCTTAATGAAATCAATAGAATTTTTGAAAAATTTTATCGGGGTCAATCCATTACGCATGTTCATGGAATGGGCTTAGGTCTTGCCATTTGTCAAAAAATTATTAGCTTGCATGGCGGCGAGATTTGGGCTGAAAATAGACTGAAAGGCGGGGCAATATTTCGTTTTACTTTGCCATTGAGCTAGTTGAAGTTGAAAAAGAATAATGTTATGATTTTGTTGTTTTAATTAATTGGGAATTATATCATGAAGCAAATTGTGGCAATCGGTGGCGGTGGTTTTACCAGTCCAGATAAAAATTTAAAAATAGAAAACTACT
>JAJZUR010000073.1 GCA_021848375.1 Pseudomonadota bacterium
GATAAAAAAATAATAATTGTTACTTTTCATGTTTTGAATTCCATTTTATTTCGTCTATGACGTTTAATTTCCAAACTGGTTATAAAATAGGGCTAATTGCTTTTTATATCAGCTATACCTTTTATTGTATGTTGACTGCCATAGAGTGTCAACCGGTATCGTATATAACCTTTTTATAAACAACCTTGAACGTTATGATACGGATAATTACGCTGAATGTGAACGGAATTCGCTCTGCCGAAAAAAAGGGATTCTTTAGTTGGCTTTCAAAACAAAATGCGGATGTGGTCTGTTTGCAAGAAACACGCGCACCTCAGTCTTTATTAAGCGCCTTCCCCTTTACCCCCAAAGGCTATCATGCCTTTTTTTGCGATGCTAAGAAGAAAGGTTATAGCGGTGTTGCGCTTTATACCCGCGAGAAGCCAGATCAAATCCACACCAATCTAGGGTGGCACGAAGCCGACAATGAAGGACGCTATTTACAAGCCGATTTTGGCAAATTGAGTGTCGCCTCTCTTTATTTACCCTCCGGAACCAGTGGAGAGGCGAGACAAGCCATCAAATATGATTTTCTATCCCATTACGAAAAACGCTTACAAAAACAGCGACAAGACGGGCGTGAATATATTTTATGTGGCGATTGGAATATCGCGCACCAGAATATTGATCTCAAAAATTGGCGCTCAAACCAAAAAAATTCAGGATTTCTTCCTGAAGAGCGCGCGTGGCTCGATAAACTGTTCGGCCCGCTCGGTTATGTGGATGCTTTTCGAGTGATAAACCACGAACCCGATCAATATACCTGGTGGTCACATCGCGGGCAAGCAAGACAGAATAATGTGGGATGGAGGATTGATTATCAAATTATTACTCCCGGCTTAAAAAATAAAATCTTAGCGGTCAATATTTACAAGGAAGAACAATTTTCCGATCATGCGCCACTCATCATCGACTATGATCTGACATTATCCTAAACTCCGATCCTGATGTGTATATTACAGCTTTTTTGAAGTATCTGTTCGTTTTGCACCACAGTTACGAAGCTGTTGTTGAATATCAGGAGATGCAGTTTCCATCGCTACATCTAATGGTTTTTTTCCATCACTCTCTCGCGTTAGATTGACGTCCATGTATTGGCTTGCAATCAATTCTCCACTAATCAAACGGCGAACAATATTCGCATCATTGTTTTCAATTGCTAAGAATAAGAAATCTTCTGTAGTAGTGGTCAATCTATCTTTGAGATTATAACTTAATAACACTTTCACAGCTGACCATAAACCTTTTTTTATTGCGTGATCTAAGGGTGTTTCTCCATTAATTGGCTTATTCCCATTTAAGTATTTGTTATCTATCAATTCGCCTGAAAATAGTCTTGGAATGATCCCTTCCAATCTTTCTTCTATTGCAACCCATAAAAAATCTTCAGTTGCATATGTGTTATTCTTAATAAAATTCACCAGTGTGCGAACGTCGTTTTTTTTCATTGCCTCTGAGATGGGCTGTAGATTTACAGGGGTATTAGCCGTTTTATTAAAAGAAAACAACAGACTCTTAGCTGCTTCCTGCTTTTGTAAGCCGCTAATGTCATGGCCGACTGAGGCTGCCAATTTGGGTGCGTTCAGCAATGCTAAAAGATGATCTAAAGGTCCTTCTTTTAGATTTAACCGAGATTTATCTTCACCGGCAACCAAACGAATCAATCGCTCAAGGTTTCCAGCCTCTCGTGATATTTTTTCGAGTAATTGTTCATCCTCTGGACTTAAAAGCCAATTCAGCGTCACAGCTGCTCGTTGTTTATCTGCCCTTACTGCAACCGAATACAAACTATCCGTGCGATTAAAATCGACGTTTGACATAACGCCAACCCCATTCGGAGATGCAATAATCATTGGAATACCAAATTTGTCATCTGTCCCAGGGTGAGAAGACACACTGATGGGATTTGGTGAAAGCTGATCGCTTAAGTTATCACATTTCATTTCCGGTGTCGTTGCTGAAAATATACCCACTCGACAAGGTGTATCTCGATTATAAGTGACATTATCAAAACTTTTTTTGTGTTCAGCCATCGACTGATTACTGTCTGGCTGTCCATGTGCCCAGTGGTTCATCCGCAATAGCAAGGTTTCGTTTTTCCAGGGCATATTTTGCGTCGTAAAGAAAATATCGACATTCGCTGAATCCACCCCGGATGATTTTAGCGCCATTATGATCTTTGACGGTAAATGCGCAAGCGCATCTTTTGGTAGTCGCACAGTTACAACAGAACCAGGCGTTCCTGCATAATCCGCTTCATTTGCTTCTGAAGTGCCATTGGGATGATAAGGATGAAAGACTAAGGCTCTTGGGAGGGGGGCCCAAATCGCGCCATCTTTATGCGTATAAAGCAAGGTCAGATCTAAATCATGACTTAACCGCGTAAAGCCATACATTGTATTGTCATATTTAAGTTCAAATGGTTTAGTTATAAAGTCAGCTAATATTTGTTCTTGAAGTTTACCAGTATCTTCCACATCTTATTCCTCTTTCAAAGCCGGTTGGTTTTTATTATAGACTAGATCTTAAAATCACCCTTGTTCAAGTATCGCTTTTTGTTTTGCAATTAACGTCGAAATACCTTTTTTAGCCAAATCTAACATACCTTGTAATTCTGGGACATCAAATGGGCTTTTTTCAGCTGTGCCTTGCACTTCAATAAAAGTGCCTTTCTCGGTCATGACAATATTCATATCTGTCTCAGCATTAGAATCTTCTGCATAATCTAAATCCAAAATTGGCAAATCTTTATAAATTCCGACCGATACTGCCGCGATTAAATATTTTAAGGGGTTGGTTTTCAACGCACCTTGCTTTCGTAGCTGTTTAAGTGCATCCGCCAATGCCACACAACCACCTGTAATACTCGCAGTTCGAGTACCACCATCCGCCTGGATCACATCACAATCTATATTAATGGTAAATTCACCTAACGCGGTTAAATCGACTGCTGAGCGCAATGCGCGGCCAATTAACCGTTGAATTTCTTGCGTACGCCCAGATGGGCCGCCCCGATTTTCCCGTTGCATGCGTTCTGTCGTTGAGCGCGGTAACATACCATATTCTGCGGTAACCCAGCCTTGATTGGTGCCTTTTAAAAATTTAGGCACTCCTGGTACAACGCTTGCCGTGCAGATCACTTTGGTATCCCCAAATTCGATGAGCACTGAGCCTTCTGCATGCTTAATGTAGTGTCGCGTGATACGAATATCACGTAATTCATCTCTAGAACGAGCGCTTGGTCGCATCATAACTATTATTCCTAATGAATGATAAAAAAGAAAATCTTATCTTAAAAGGGCAGTACCCAGGTTGGCTCAACGGCCAACATCAGCGATCGAAATTCTGCTTGGATCCGTTGCAAAGCAGAAGGTGTGTCTCCCTCAAAACGCAAAATTAAATTCGGCCCCGTATTTGAAGGGCGAACCAAACCAAATCCATCCTCAAAATCAACGCGAAGCCCATCAATGGTACTAATTTTTGCATCTTTAAATCTCGCATTTTCGATCATCTTTTGGACTTGTTCAAACTTACTGGTTTCGGTTGCGCTTAAAATCAATTCCGGCGTATTCACACTGTCTGGCAGCGTACTAAAAATTTCTGAAACGGTTCTCTTGGATTTTTCCGACGCAATAATTTCCAACAGCCTAGCACCCGCATATAAGGCATCATCAAAACCGAACCACCGATCTTTAAAAAATAAATGTCCGCTCATCTCGCCTGCTAATAAGGCACCGGTTTCTTGCATTTTCGCTTTAATGAGAGAATGTCCCGTCTTCCACATTAAGGGCTCTCCTCCTAATTTTTCAACCACATCTGCGACGTGCCGCGTACATTTAACATCAAAAATAATTTTAGCGTGCGGACATCTTCCGATGATCTCTTTTGCAAATAACATTAATTGCCGATCTGGCCAAATAATTTTACCTTCATTATCAACAACACCTAATCGATCCCCATCGCCATCAAAAGCTAACCCTAAATCCGCTTTTTGCGTCAAAACCGCCCCAATCAAATGGGTCAAATTTTTGGGTTGCCCTGGATCGGGATGATGATTTGGAAAACGACCATCTACTTCGCAAAAGAGCGGCACGACTTCACAACCTAATGCTTTATATAATAAGGGCGCTATTACGCCTGCAACCCCATTTCCACAATCCACCACGATTTTCAATGGATTAGGCAGTTTTATGTCTTTTTTGATCATCTCTATATACGCGTCAAAAACATTTTTTTCGCTCTTTTGTCCTTGCCCGGTTTGAAAAGCGTTCCTTTCAATCATCGTATATAAACTTAAAATCCCTTCCCCATATAATGCCTTACCCCCAATCATAATTTTAAGGCCGTTATAATTGGATGGATTATGACTACCCGTAATCATGATCCCAGAAGGAATATTCAGATACTGTGTTGCAAAATATAACAATGGTGTTGGTACCATACCAATATCGACGACATCACAACCCGTTGCTAAAATTCCTGCCTGTAGTGCAGCTTGTAAACTAGCGCCAGAAAGTCGGCCATCGCGACCCACAATTACTGCGCATTCACCCGCTTCTAAAACGGTTGTTCCTATCGCCTGGCCAATTGCTTCGACAACGGCTTCGGTTAACGTTTCTTCAACAATCCCTCGAATATCATAAGCCCGGAAGATTTCTTTGGGGCACTTAAAAGAAAGATGATGATTACTCAACCGTGATTACCTCCATACGCCCGGTATGACCAAATCGACCTTCTCCACGTTGTGAGGTTTCTATAAATGTTTTCACCACTTCAAATTTTGCTTGAACAACCGGAATAATCACAAGCTGTGCAATGCGCTCTCCAATTTCAACGGTAAAAGGCGCATGCCCACGATTCCAACAGGAGATTAAAATTTCACCTTGGTAATCCGAGTCGATCAATCCGACTAAATTACCAAGCACTATCCCGTGTTTATGTCCTAAACCGGATCTCGGTAGAATCATTGCGGCCAACGTCGGATCGCCCATATAAATCGAAATCCCCGTACCGATTAACTTGGCCTCACCCGGCAAAATTTGTAAGGGGGCGTCAAGACAGGCTCTAAGATCTAAACCTGCTGCACCCTCTGTCGCATAATGCGGAAGGGGGATCTGAGATCCGATTTTAGGATCTAAGATCTTTAATTGAATACGCTGCATGGTTTAGAATACCCCTGTAATAGAACGGGTTAATCCATTGACCAATAAAGGTACTGCTTGCTTAAATTTTAAATTCACTTTATTCGCGGTACTGACAATTCGAGTTTGATAACGTTTCCAATCTACCTTTTCCGTAGAGGTTATTTCACGCACCCCCCGAGTGCCTTGTTTTAAACGTGCGCTGGTTTTTTCTCTCACCACGACAGAATTACCTACTCGCTCTGAAATTTGCATATCGACAATCACACTGTAAACAACATCTTGCACCATCGCATCCGTTACAGTTGAAACCGTCGCTCCGACCAAACCACCAACCACTGCCCCCTTGCCTCTATCATTGCGGGAGGACACCACGCTGCCGGCCGCCGCTCCAACGACGGCACCACCCAATGCTGCGCCAAATCCCTGATGTAATTCATGCTCCGCATCCCGTAGATCTGTTCTCGCCACTTGCAGCACATTGGCTTGTAATAGGTAGTGTGCTTGCTCTGGAACTGTCACAATGTGATAGCCTTTGGCGGCCATTGCCTCTTCTACTGGGCGTGTAAGATCCAACTCCGCCTTATCAGTAGTATTTCGAATCTGTAAAAAAACCATTTTTTTATCGCTGGTCGCGGGATCTAAAAAAATGGTTGAACTCATCCGAGTCTGCACATCAAGATGTCTTTTATTAATCGCCGTATGGGTTGCTCCACAACCCCCTAATAGTGTAACCACACCTATTGTTATGATAATGCTAATTCCCTTCAAATAAGACATACGATTGCTCCACACATTGGGTAGCCCTAAAAATTAACCCTTAGTTGAACTGTATTAGAGTATACCATCCTCTCACCCCTGGAAATCCCCCTGCCCCCTTCTCTGTCCCAGTTTAAGAAAATTAACTTAAAAAATACTTGATCATGAAGCCATTTTTTTGTTATAACAGCGCATATCTTTATCATTTATGAGTTGGATTCAGGCGAGGATGTATCATGTCTAGAGTATGTCAGGTGACTGGGAAGGCTGTTATGGCAGGTAACAACGTTTCTCATTCTAATCGAAAAATTAAACGGCGCTTTTTACCAAATCTCCAAGAACACCGTTTTTTGGTACCCAGCGAAAATCGCTATATTAAGTTAAGGGTGTCGCATAAAGGTATGCGTACCATAGACAAATTGGGAATTGAAGCGGTTATCGCAAAACTACGCGCACGCGGTGAAAAAATTTAAAAGGGTTATATCATGGCAAAACGAAAAACCATTATTGTAAAGTTGCAATCTGAAGCATCTGATTATTTTTACACCACTCGCAAAAATCCAAAGATGGCGCATAAGCTTGAGCTTCGAAAATTCGATCCGATTATCCACGCTTATGCCGTCTTTAAAGAAAAGAAAATCAAGTAATCTTCCTTGACGGAGACGCTAAAAAAGCTGCTACAGCTCCTATTGGATGGACAATTCCATTCCGGAGAACAGTTAGGTAAAGCCTTAGGCGTTACCCGCAGCGCCATCTGGAAATTGATTAAACAACTTGAAATATGGGATCTCACCATTGAATCCGTTACCAACAAAGGTTATCGCATAACCGAGCCCTTAACCTTATTGGATAAACCTAAAATTCTCTCCTTTCTCGAACCTCTACCAAAAAATCAATTAAATAACCTAGAAATATTGGATACCATCCCATCTACCAATGATTATCTGATGGAGAATCGCCAGGCTAAATTAGGCAACGTTGTTTGCCTTGCCGAAAAACAAACGAAGGCAAAAGGCAGACGTGCGCGTAATTGGGTTGCGCCCTTTGCGAAAAATATTTATTTATCTATTTTATGGCGTTTTCCGCAAGAACCGAGTGAATTATCGGGTTTGAGTTTAATCGTGGCAATGGCAGTCATTGAAGCGCTGCGAGCATACGGAATTACACATCCTTTGGGTATTAAATGGCCAAATGATGTGATGGCCGATGGTAAGAAACTCGCCGGCGTTTTAGTGGAAATTGCGGGAGAGTCGAATGATATTTGCAGTGCCGTTATCGGTATTGGTCTTAATGTCAACATGTCATTGCAAAATGCAAGAGACATTACGCAACCGTGGATAGATGTCCAAAGCTTAACCCCCAAAAGCGTTGAGCGAAATAAATTAACGGGGCTATTGTTAAATCAACTGTTAAAAACCTTGGCGCAATTTGAGCAACAAGGATTCTTGCCATTTATGCCACAATGGCAACCCTTAGATCTCACTTTAGGCAAACCCTTATCGCTACAGACGGCCACCACAGAATTACAAGGCATTGGCTGCGGCATCAATGCGCAAGGACATCTGCTTATCGATATCAATGGCGAGCAAAAACATTTCTCGGGTGGAGATGTGTCCCTGCGTCTGTCCAAGTAAACTTTCTTAGGCTATTCTGATCATAACAGCAGCTCTAATAGGGTAAACGGTAATGCACCCGGGAACTTCAAATTCAACCGCTGCGAGCCATGGAAGCGAGTGAAACGAGCGCGGCGAGTAGTACGAGGTAGCCGTAGCATTTTTTGCGAAACGAGTCCGCGAAGTGCGCGTGAAAAATAAGCGAAACGGCGTAAAGCCATTGTG
>JAJZUR010000074.1 GCA_021848375.1 Pseudomonadota bacterium
AATAATAGAAAAAAAATTATGGAGCTTCTGAATATTAATTCAAATGATGTGATTTACGATAATCCTTATTTTCAAAAAAAAACCGAGCGCCAAAAATCTTGCCAAATTGATTATTTGATTCAAACTCGCTTTGATACTCTCTATGTGTGTGAGATAAAATTTTTAAGGGAAACAATTAAAACAGATATTCTTTCAGAAGTGCAGCAAAAAATAGATCGAATTAAAATTCCTCGTCGATTTTCATGTCGACCCGTATTAATTCACGTTAATGGAGTAAGCGAAGAATTAGAGGAAAAAGGATTTTTTTCAAATATAATTGATTTTAGTAGTTTGCTTGGGGATTAGTGCGGTAGATTCGCTGAATGCGAAGGATTATTGTAAAACTGAAGGGGTTAAATAATGAGTGGATTCTTTCTATTTGTAATTATGATATGTGCCATACATATGTGTGGATGGCTTGGAACGACCTTGAAGCTTTTCTTATGCATATTAGCCCTGAGTGTAGTGGTGGGGATTCTAGTAGGGGTATGGAATGGTCTAAATAAATTATGGGAATATATTTGTAAAAATAGAAAAGATTTTCTTAAAGAAGGGATAGCTCTATCTGTAATCGTTGGTATTATTTTTTTTCTTGGTTATAATGCAAAATTTAATACTGCGGGAATACGTTCAGAATCTCAAATAACTGCCGAGCAAATGGCAGAGATGGATAGTATCGCCATTAAAAGTTTTAAAGCCAAAAATTATCCAAAGTTTGAAAAATATACTGATGTTGAAATTCTAGAAATGTTAAATGAAGAAATATTAAAAGACTCCTATAAGATAAATAATTAAATGTCATTGGCATCAGATCTTTAGCGTTAGAACGAAATTAATATAAAAATCTAACGCTAAAGATCTGCCCCCGCTCTCTTGAGAAAAATGGTGGCCAGAGAGGGAATTGAACCCCCGACACAAGGATTTTCAGTCCCTTGCTCTACCGACTGAGCTATCTGGCCGATGAAGAAAGAACGTATTTAACCGCACTTTGTCCTGGCTCGTCAAGGATGGGGTGGAAACAATGTATGTTTGTTAAATTAGTTATTGTGTAGGCGCTACGTATCCTGCAGGGGGAGCGCTGCCCTCCCCAAACAAAAACTTTTCCATTTCCAACGCTAAATATTGGCGATTTTTGAGTTCTGCCATGTTTAAGCGTTGTTCGTTGATGAGTAAGGTTTGATGGCGTAGCCAAAGCTGCCAGGCTTCTTTGGAGATTTCTTTATAGATGCGTTCACCTAAAAGGCCTGGATAGGGAGGGTTCGCTAATCCTTCGGCATTTTTTTTAAGCTTCGCACAAAATACTTGACGTGACATTTCGTTCTTTCCTTAATCGTAATAACAATCGTTTAACGGGGGCTGGGACTCCGAGTTTACCCGTTTTTTGCAGTGAGATCCATTGCAGAGTGGCGGATGATGCGGATTTTTGTTGGTGAGCGCGTAACTGGCAGACGATCGGTTGAATGTCCAAATGAAAATGCGTAAAAGTATGGCGAAAAATTTCTCTGAATTGTATATGGGTAATTCGTAAATGAAGATGATTTTGACACCACGTTGTTATATCGGTATCAATAGGACATTCTGGCAGGCTGAACAGTCCTCCCCATATTCCCTTTAGGGGTCGTTTTTCCAGTAGAATGGTTTGAGATTTAAGATTTAAAATCATCAGCAAAGTAATGGCGCGGATAGGCTTCTCTGTTTTAGGGCGGCTGCCGGGAAATTCAGCGATACGATTCAATTTTTTTGCTTTACAGGTTTTTGCAACGGGACACAAGTTGCATTTGGGTTTAGAGCGTGTACAAAGCGTTGCACCGAGATCCATGATGGCTTGGGTATAATGATGTGGGCGATTTTTTGGCGTTGTTTGTTCGCTTAATTGCCATAGAGTTTCAAGTGTTTTGGGATCATTTCCCCACCCTTTCACCGCAAAATGACGCGACAATACCCGTTTGACATTACCGTCTAGAATGGGATGGCGTTGTTGACAGCTAATAGAGAGAATGGCGCCTGCAGTTGATCGTCCAATTCCAGGTAAAGCAAGTACTGCTTCAAATTGGGTCGGAAATTTTCCTTTATAGTCGGTTGCGATTATCTGAGCTGCGTGGTGTAAATTTTTTGCCCGTGCATAATATCCAAGACCTGCCCAATATTGATTCACTTCATCTAACGATGCGTTGGCTAATGCCGAAATAGTCGGAAAACGGCGCATGAATTTTTGAAAATAGGGGATAACGGTTGTGACCTGGGTTTGTTGTAGCATGATTTCGGAGATCCAAACTCGATAAGGGGTTGGATTCTGTTGCCAAGGGAGATCATGCCGACCCTCTTTATCAAACCAAGCTAATATTTTGTCTGCAAAAGACATTAAGGAAAACCGAATAATTTTTCTAAGTTATTATCTTTGGGTATTTCTATGGGCTCTTTATGCACTAATTTAATGGCGCCCTCAGCATAGCGACCCAGTTCTGGACTCACCGATAGCTGATTGAAGGGACCTTTCACATGGATCGATAACGGCGTTTCTTTTAAAAAGTTTTTGATAATAGGTTCCAAAGTAGAAATTTCGTTATTATTTAAGAGCGCGTCTGCTTGATATTCTAAGTCTTTGTGTATGAAATCAACGGAGCCCTTACCATTGATGATGTAGTCAGGATGTATTAATTTGAAATCAGTGGTACTGAGCTTGCCATTTTTGAGGATGAGATTGGTTTCGATCAACCGAAAAGGGGTTGCTAATTGCTGATAATTGATAGCTTGCTGTTTCCATTCCCCTAATTCGGCCGTCAGAATGGCGGCAATGTTGATGGACTGTTTTGTGACTAATTTATTGGTGAGCTCGGTAACCGTTGCTTGCGCATGTTGTAGTAAAATAGGCAATGCGATACCCCGTAGCTTCCCATTCATTAGGGTAATATGAGCGTCGCCGGAGAGATTTGTTAAACATTCATCGAGGGTTGCGCCTTGCGTATTAAGAGAGATTTTGGTTTGCGTTCGGCCACTGATTTTATCTTTTTCGCCAAAAAAGCTGAGTAGTTCGTTAATATCATAGGTATCGATTTGATCAGTTAACGTGATTTCTGGAATATGATTGCGGATATCGATTTGTAATCCCGCCAGATGCTGACTATTGATAAATTTCCCTTGCAGTTGCGTAAATTGATAAATGCCGTCTTTTGCTTCCAAAAACGTTTTAATTTCTGAGACGGGGATGAGTCCGATACGCAGATCGCTTGCTTGAAAATTGCCGTTTAAACTAAAAGTTTGCCAGGTATTTCCCTGAACATTCGTTTTGAAAGCGCCTTCCAATGAGCCGCCATTATCAAGCGATAGGTGGAAAGAGGCAACGTCTAAAAATGGATATTGATACTTAAAAGCGCTTTTTAAATCAACCGTTCTCGGTAATAATGGATGATTGGGTAAATTGAGTAGTCCGAGCCAACGTTCTAAGCTTAAATTTATGGTGGCCAACTTTCCTTCAATAATAGGAAAATTTTTAAATTGTTGGAGATGGAGCTCGCCAGTTAATATAGTGGTTGGCAATTCTTGAATATCCGCGATTAATTCCAAATCTTGGAGATCCAGCTGCTGCGCGGTCTTATCTAAACACCATTCGGAGCGAAATGAGATATTGCCGGATTGTTTGTGTGTGATATCTTCGTAGTGAAAGCTTGTATTGATTGGAACCAATCGTCCACTGAGGCCCCATGGCAATTTTTGTGCGGCTACTTTTAGATCTTTGATTAGCCAATTTTGATGGGTCCGTGCATCTTGCCAATGTAAGGTTGTCCCTTCAATAGTGACATTATAAGGCAGAAAAAAAGAACTGGAAATACGCGGTGCAAATTGTTTTTCTAAGAGTGCTTTTTGCAGATCATCCCAATTTGCTTGGCCAATGACGTTGCGATTCAGATTAACCATGAGATCTTGTAATTTTAGATTCACTAATAATTTAAATGAAAGCAATGACCAAAGCTCTGGGCTTACGGTAGCTTTTTTAATGGTTAAAAAAGCATTTGAAAAGGTTGGCGCGTTACTGAGCGAGAGATCATAAATTTCGAGCGATAAATTTGGGGTAAAGTGCCAAAAAATAGGCCCTTTAATGGTCAATATACGCCCGGTATTGCTGGCAATTTGTTTTTCGATAAAGCCTTTAAATTGATTGGGATCCACCAAGGTAATGATCCCGACCATGGCAATAGATCCAGCTAGGATGAGTGCAGTCAATATTTTTAAAAGGCGTTTAACAAGTTTCTTCACGCGACACCCTATAGTAATGTGGAGCGGGTGATGGGAATCGAACCCACGCTACCAGCATGGGAAGCTGGAGTACTACCATTGTACGACACCCGCAGCATCCCACAGTCTATCTTAAGACCATCTTAATGTAAAACGTTCAACTATGTTTATGAAGGAAACTAAATAAGTTCCTCATAATCCCGGTATTAATTGTTGTATCACTTTGCCAACCGGTTGATCCACCGCATTGTTCAGCGTGTTATTGATTAAGGTTTTAACGACTTCCTTACTGGCAATTTGCATAGCGCCATTCAAGTAAGTTTTCATATCGGGTCTTATGGACGGATCGTTTATATTTCCTTGGATGGAAACCGAGAGAGGTGTTTGTAATAAATAATTTGCGATTTGATTGTTAGTGACGGCAGGTTTATTTAGCAATAAAGAGGCTTGATATTGGATGGTATCATTGACTAAATTCAGGGTTCCGTTACCTTTGATACTATAGTCGGGATGTGTGACGGCCAAATCTGAATTTTTTACGATCCCACCATTAATGGTGGCGCTTGCCGTTATTGAATTAAAGGGAGTAAACGCGCCGGTTGTAGGGCTACTTTTCCATTTACCGAGTTCACCAGTGACGATCGCGTCTAAACTGGTTGCTAACTTTTGCGCAACGTTGCTGACCAAACTTTCAACAGAAACCTGGGTGTTTTTCAAAAGGTTAATAAGATCAAATCCAATGAATTTCCCATTCATCATCTCAACATTAGCATTGCCGGAGAGATTACGCTTCCATTCGTCACTAGAGCGGCCGGCTGTTGTCAGATTGAGGCTCACTTTAGTTTGTCCTTCTATTTTATTTTTAATGCCAAACAAGGCTAATAATTGGCTGATTTCAAAGCCTTGACCTTTTTGAGTGAGTGTAAATTTAGGGTTATTCCCTCGAAGATCGATTTGAATGCTGGCAGTTTGTTGACTGTTGATCACTTTAACTTCAATGGGATTAATATTGATAAGGTTATTTTGTGTATTGAATGTTGCATTCATCGCATCCATTTTTATTCTTCCGAGCAATAATTGTTTGCCTTCGATATTGCCATTTAAGGTTAAATTATGATTCAACCCGCCTGCGGTTAAGTTCCCTTGTAAAACTCCATTATCTTTGGCATCAATTTTGAAGGCTTTTAAAGTAAGCGTTTGATCTTTAAAAGTAAAGGAAGCGTTGATGTCCAATTTAGCAGGTAGCACCGGATTATCACTCATTCCAAAATTTTGTAAACATGATCGCAAATCGAGATTTTGAGATTCGAGTTTTCCTTGAATGTTTGGGTTTTGCTGATAATTTGCAACAGTGACAAACCCCGCTAAGTTTGCAATTTCGCCACTGGGCAAAGTAAACGAAAGATCGATTTTCTGTAAGTCAATATCATTTTCATTCAAATTTAAAGATAGTTTACCCAAAAATGTTCCAAGATCGCCTGAATTAGGTTTATTTAAATTAGCCAAGTGAAAGCCAAATGAGATAGGATTTGAACTTCCAATTGCGCTTTCAAAAATATGATCGGCAGTTAAATTGACTTGATCAAATCGGTAATTTTTATTTAATTTTGCATCACGGTAAGTAATTTCACCATTTTGAATACGAATGCCATCTAGGAGAATGCGGATGGATGGGGCAATTGAAGCATTATTGGGATTATGAGAGGCTGGCTCTGTAGCCGAGGTTTTTGCGGCAGTTAAGCGTTGTTGAAGTACTTCCCAATTAGCAGCGCCTTTTGCATTCCGTTCTAAGGCAAGTTTCATGTCTTGCAAGCTAAGGTTTAACAACACTTTTTTGGTCAGCAAAGGTAATAATGCACACTTTATACCAATCGTTTTGGCGGACAGCATGGGGTTATTGGAGGGAGCAGGATTTTCTAAAATGACATCGTTTAATTCCAAGGATAATATGGGGTACCAGTGCCAAGTCAGAGGACCTTTAATGGATAACGCTTGACCAGTATGATCTAAAACCGCCGTTTCAATGGTGCCTTTAAATTGGTTAGGATCTACAAAATTGACAATGACAACGGTTGCGACAATGATTAAAATGATAATGCTCAGGAAAATTTGGATCAAACGTTTAAAAAGTTTAGCCATCGTTAAGCCTCCATTCTTTTAGCAATGCTAAGTTAAATAATACCATATTTTTGGGTAGAAAGCATCTCCTAGACGCAGTGGCTGCTTTCTGGCAAACTGTTTTCTTTTTCTGTTTTTGAGTATACCCCGTGAGTGACATACCAGCTAGTATTGATATAAACCCGCCAGGCGAAAACCCCACGGCTTCTGTTATTTGGATGCATGGACTGGGTGCCGACGGGCATGATTTCGTCCCGGTCGTAGAACGTTTTGGTGCGCGATTACAAGCAGAGGTACGGTTTGTATTTCCCCGTGCGCCGATTCGTTCCATTACCATTAATGGGGGACTGCAGATGCGTGCGTGGTATGATATTGCTGAAATCAATCTCGCAGCAAAAGAAGATGCCAAAGGGATCAAAGCATCACAACAGCTTATTCAGCTATTGATTGAACGCGAGCAGGGCCTTGGGATCCCCACTCATCGCATTGCGTTGATCGGTTTTTCACAAGGTGGGGCAATGGCTTTATATGCAGGACTTCGATTTAATGAACCTTTGGCTGGCATAGTTTGCTTATCAGGCTATTTGCCTTTGCCTGAGATGTTGCAGGCCGAACGAAATCTCGCTAATCAAAAAACCCCCATTTTTATCGCCCATGGGATGTTTGATACGGTTGTTCCCTTAATGTTAGGGCAAATGGCGCGTGAGCAAATTGAAGGTTTAGACAACCCGGTTGAGTGGCATTCGTATCCCATGGCGCATTCGGTGATTCCACAAGAAATTGAAGACGTTGAGAGATTTTTTATACGTGTTTTTACGTTGGGTGAGGTTACACATTTATAGCGGTTATAGGGGTCGTTGTATTGACATTGCTTTACATGATTGTTTGAATGTGATATAAAGATAAAAATAATAAAACAGTAGAGCTATGAAACCAAAAATACCCGGGAGAAAAACACATGTTTTCAGCAGAAAAAATCCGTAAAGTACAAGAAAAAATTACGAGTAATATATTATCTAATATTGCCGAAAACGGTTTATTACCTAGGAAAAGTATTGAAAAGCTCAATAAACCTTGCATTGGGTCAGCGGATTCGTCTCTTAATGGATTGTTTGGCGTGAGTTTTAATAATACTACTTTTGGGCAGCTTGCGAATAATGCCATCAGTCAACTATGTGTTAATCACATGGAATTAGCCAAATCCCCTCGTTTTG
>JAJZUR010000075.1 GCA_021848375.1 Pseudomonadota bacterium
GAGAACGTCAATGTTCGACCAATTACGCAAGACATTATTTTTAAGGGTGACAAGGTTATTATAAATCATCACGAAATAAACAATGAGCGCAAAAAATACCGCCAGGATCGCAACGACAATCATCATCATAGGGGGCTCCTTCTTTTTTGTGAAAGGCGTGTTTTTTTAACGTAGCCTTTATTTTTAGAGTAAGCTTTGTCTAAATCGAATGATGAGAGGCTTTTTTTGGGAGTGGCTTTTAATTTCGCCATGAACGCTTGCATCGAACCGTTGTTGGAAAGCTTTGCAACATATTTTTCCAATTGTGCTTCAAATGCTTCTGGGGAGCAATCCTGCATTTCTAGTCATCATCCTTAGTCTTGAAAGATAACTTTAATTTTACGTCTAGTTCTGTATTTTGTCACGGTTTGTTTGTTATCGTCTTTATCGACAGGTAAAATAGTTTGTTGCTATGGGTTTGGAGGAAAGATGACATGGAGTTAAATAAGTTTATCAGCTTGCTATTTATGGGCTGTTTAGTGTCACTCGGGATTTCGGCGAAAGAATTTCCGGTGGTGGTTAAATTACACACGATAAAAGCCGAACGCACGCTGAATGCTAAGGGTGATGATCTCTATTTTGAGGTAACCCAATTCCCAACGGAAGGCGAACCCGGGGATTCGCGGATCCCACTCTATCCGTTACACTGGCTCTCCAATCAATTGGATGAGGTTAAAGATTTGGTATTATGGACTGGCGTTATCAAAGAAGGGGAATCAACGAAGTTAACCCTGTCTTTGGTCGATCAAGAAATCCCCCCTTGGGAGCCAGATGATTTGATTGGCGGTGCGCAACTGATTTTAAAGAATGCTAAGGGTGAGTTGAACAAAGCGTGGTCAGTGCCGCCTTTTGCAAAAGCAAAGGAAGTCGAATTAATTAATGGAACTTATCCGCAGCGTTTTGTGTTCAAAGGGGATGGTTCGCTGTATGATGTGTCATTTTCAGTAGGACATCAATAAACCCAAATGCTGCAAATTGATCCAGAAACCGGTTTATGTTTAGGGGTATTGCAAAGCCCTTCACCGAATTATAATGACCGTCCTGAAAATACGGTGATTGATTTATTGGTGATTCATAATATCAGTTTGCCGCCGGGTGAATTTGGGGGATCCTATATTGATGCATTTTTTACCAATGTGTTAGATTCAGCGCTACACCCTTATTTTGCGGAAATTGCCGAGATGAAAGTGTCGAGTCATTGTTTAATTCGTCGTCAGGGTGAAATTATACAGTATGTGCCGTTTACCAAACGTGCTTGGCATTGTGGAGCCTCTTATTATGCAGGTAGAACGGATTGTAATGATTTTTCCATTGGCATTGAATTGGAAGGAACCGATATGATTCCTTATACGGAGGAACAATATTGGAATTTAGCAGCGCTCGTTGTTTTGTTACAGCAAGTCTATCCGGCCATCACGGAGGATCGCATAGTGGGACATAGTATGATAGCGCCGGAGCGTAAAACGGATCCGGGCCCCGCCTTTGATTGGGATTTTTTTAGAGCTATGCTAACTTTCCATGCGAGTGAAAAACCGAAATTAAAAGAGATGTAGGATAAAATGATGGTCCAAGATGAAGATCCGATAGAAACTCAAGAATGGCTGGATGCGCTGCAATCACTGTCACGTGTGGAGGGACAAGAACGCGTTATTTTTATTTTAAATCAATTGCAAGAGAAGGCGCGTGCACTCGGTTGTGCGATAGCCGGCGGGACAACGACGCCCTATGTAAATACCATTCCGCTGGAACAGGAAGCAAAAATAACCGGTGATTCTGCGATGGAACGTCGGATCCGATCTCTTATTCGCTGGAATGCGCTTGCGATGGTGGTGCGCGCTGGAAAAATAGATCCTGAGCTCGGGGGACATATTGGTACCTTTGCATCATCAGCGACATTATATGATGTTGGATTCAATCATTTTTGGCGAGCAGCCAATCAAACACAAAATGGTGATTTGCTTTACATTCAAGGCCATGTTGCACCGGGTATTTATGCGCGTTCTTATTTAGAAGGCATCTTATCAGAATCTGATATTAGTCATTTTAGACAAGAAGTTGATGGCAAAGGCGTTTCTTCATATCCACATCCATGGTTAATGCCAAGCTATTGGCAATTTCCGACGGTATCGATGGGACTCGGCCCTTTGCAAGCCATCTATCAAGCGCGTTTTATGCGGTATTTAATGGCGCGCGGCATATCCGCAACATCGGATCGAAAAGTGTGGTGTTTTTGCGGCGATGGTGAAATGGATGAGCCAGAATCCCTTGGCGCCATTGGACTTGCTTCGCGGGAAAATTTAGATAATCTCATTTTTGTCATCAATTGTAATCTGCAGCGCTTAGATGGACCTGTACGTGGTAATGGAAAGATCATTCAAGAATTGGAATCGATCTTTAAGGGTGCAGGTTGGAATGTGATTAAAGTGATTTGGGGCAGAGAATGGGATCGTTTATTGGCCAAAGATAAGTCTGGTTTATTAATGAAACGCATGGCGGAAGTGGTTGATGGCGAATATCAAAATTACAAAGCGCGCGGTGGCGCTTATACGCGCGAACATTTTTTTGGCAAATATCCAGAACTAATAGAGCTCGTTGCCGATATGAGTGATGAAGAGATTTGGCGTTTGAGTAGGGGCGGACACGATCCACAAAAAATTTATGCAGCGTATAAAGCGGCGGTAGAACATAAAGGACAACCCACGGTTATCTTAGCCAAAACGGTTAAAGGATATGGCATGGGTAATGCCGGTGAAGCGCTGAATATTGCGCATAACACCAAAAAAATGACAGTCGATCAATTAAAGCAATTTAGAGATCGTTTTGAGGTTCCAATTCCGGATGATAAAATTGCGGATGTTCCTTTTTATAAACCTTCTGACGATAGTCCTGAAATTCAATACATGTTGGCACAACGTAGGGCATTAGGCGGGTTCTTACCCAAGCGGCGCATCGATGCCGACGAAATGCTAACGATACCACCCTTATCCATATTTGACGCTTTGTTAAAAGGGAGTTTAGATCGAAAAATTTCAACGACGATGGTATTTGTACGATTAATTACAGCGCTTTGTAAAGATAAAGCGATTGGCAATAGAATTGTGCCGATTATTCCGGATGAAGCGCGCACGTTCGGAATGGAAGGTTTATTTCGCCAATTAGGTATTTATTCTTCGGTTGGCCAATTGTATCAGCCAGTAGATTCCGATCAGGTAATGTATTACAAAGAAGCGAAAGATGGACAAGTGTTAGAAGAAGGCATTAATGAGGCGGGCGCGTTTTGTTCTTGGTTAGCGGCGGCGACTGCTTATAGCACGCATAATGTCACTATGATTCCGTTTTATATTTTTTATTCCATGTTTGGGTTTCAGCGTATTGGTGATCTGGCCTGGGCAGCGGGCGATTCACGCGCGCGCGGCTTTTTAATTGGCGGAACGTCAGGCCGCACGACATTAAATGGCGAAGGATTGCAGCATGAAGACGGGCATAGCCATATCATGGCCAATACCATTCCAAATTGTATTTCATATGATCCGACTTTTTCCTATGAATTAGCGGTTATTGTCCACGCTGGCTTAAAACGGATGATTGAACAAAAAGAAAGCGTTTACTATTACCTCACTGTGATGAACGAAAATTATGAACATCCTGATATGCCGGAAGGGGTTGAAGAGGGCATTTTAAGAGGGATGTATCGTTTTAAAGCGGTTGAAAAATCGTCCAAAGCAAAACATCGCGTACAATTAATGGGTTCAGGATCCATCTTAAGAGAAGTGATAGAAGCAGCGAAACTGTTGGAACAAGATTATGCGGTGGCAGCGGATATTTGGAGTGTCACAAGCTTTAATCTATTGGGGCGCGAAGGGTTAGAAATGGATCGATACAATCGATTACATCCTCTGGAAAAGCCGCAAGTCCCTTATATTACAACATGTTTACAAAATACCGAAGGGCCGGTGATAGCTGCGACGGATTATATGAAAGCTTATGCTGAACAAGTTCGTTCTTATGTACCAAGACGCTATGAAGTGTTGGGTACCGATGGTTTTGGCCGCAGCGATTCGCGTGCGCAATTACGACGGTTCTTTGAAGTCGATCGTTATTATGTAGCGGTGACGGCCTTAAAGGCTTTAGCGGATGAAGGAAAAATTGGCAAAGACGTGGTGGTGAAGGCTATGCAACAGTACAACATTGATCCTAACAAACCGGATCCCATGACGGTCTAGAATTGAGGTGAATGAATGTTAAAAGATATTGTCGTCCCAGATATTGGTGCTTATTCGAATGTCGATATCATCGAAATATCGGTTGCCATTGGTGATGTTATTAAAGTAGATTCCTCGTTAATTACACTAGAAACCGATAAAGCCACGTTAGAAGTACCCTCGCCAGTTGCTGGGGTCGTCAAAAAAATTCATGTCAAAGTGGGGGATAAAGTCTCAGAAGGGAGTTTGATTGTTTCAGCGGAGATTTCTGATGCGCTGGCAGATTCGCCCTCAGCCGAGCCCTCACACGTACCCTCACCCGGCGCTGCGCCTGCTGTACCCTCACCCGGCGCTGTGCGCCACCCTCTCCCGCAAGCGGGAGAGGGAAAGAAGAGTGAATCTCCTTTGGTGGGAGAGAGTGCCCGCAGGGCGGGTGAGGGGGGACTCGCACATGCAGGCCCCGGCGTTCGACGCTTTGCCCGAGAACTTGGCGTTGATCTGACGCGCGTGGGTGGGAGTGGACCTAAATACCGAATTTTAAAACAAGATGTACAACACTATGTGAAAAACGAACTCTCTCGAATTCAATCGGGGAGTGGATCAGGGGGTGCTGGCGGTTTGTCGGTTGCGCCTTGGCCGCAAGTAGATTTTGCTAAATTTGGTGAAATTGTTCGTGAACCATTATCGCGCATTAAAAAATTATCCGGCAGTTTCTTGCACCGTAATTGGGTAATGGTGCCTCACATTACGCAATTTGATGAAGCGGATATTACTGAACTAGAAAGCTTTAGAAAGAATCAACAAGGGCTTGCGGAAAAACAAGATGTAAAATTAACGCCGCTGGTTTTTATCATGAAAGCGGTGGTGGCAAGCTTGAAAGAATTTCCCACTTTTAATGCATCTTTAGATGCTAGTGGTTCTGAACTGATTTTAAAGAAGTATTTTCATATCGGCGTTGCGGTAGATACGCCGAACGGTTTAGTGGTACCCGTGGTGCGTGATGTGGATCAAAAAGGATTATTTCAACTCGCAAAAGAATTGGGCGAAATGAGTGTAAAAGCGCGAGCAGGACAATTAACCGCGCAAGATATGCAAGGCAGCAGCTTTAGTATTTCCAGTTTAGGAGGTATTGGGGGCACTGCATTTACGCCTATCATTAATGTGCCAGATGTGGCGATTTTGGGTGTTTCTAAAGCACAGACGAAGCCAATATATGATGGTTCAAGTTTTATTCCACGCCTATGCTTACCACTATCATTATCCTATGATCATCGCGTGATAGATGGTGCAGAAGCAGCGCGTTTCATCACCTACTTGGTGAAACAGTTATCTGATATTCGACGATTGTTACTCTAGAAGGAGTTCGACCCATGGATGCAAAGATTCAAACCCAAGTGGTAGTGTTAGGTTCTGGCCCTGGTGGGTATACTGCAGCATTTCGTGCAGCGGATCTCGGTAAAGAAGTTATCTTAGTTGAAAAAGATCCCAGTTTAGGGGGCGTTTGTTTAAACGTTGGTTGTATACCTTCTAAAGCATTATTACATGCCGCAAAAGTGTTGGATGAAACGCAAGATTTTAATGGACATGGGATTACCTTCGGTAAACCCGTTATCGAATTGCCCAAATTAAGAGAATGGAAGCAAGGCATTGTGACACGCTTAACGGGTGGGTTAAAAATGTTGGCGAAGCAGCGTAAAGTTCAGATCATAGAAGGGGAAGGAAAGTTTACCGGTGCAAACGAGCTGATGGTGCAAACCAAAGAAGGTATAAAAACGATTACTTTTGAACAGTTAATTATTGCAGTCGGTTCACGACCCGTACAATTACCTTTCTTACCAAAAGATCCTCGCATTATGGATTCCACCTGCGCTTTAGAATTGCCTGAGATCCCAAAACGTCTATTGGTAATTGGGGGTGGTATTATTGGGATGGAAATGGCAACCGTCTATAGTGCATTGGGTTCTAAAATTACGGTCGTTGAATTAATGGATGGTTTATTGGGCAATGTGGATAAAGATATTGCAGCGCCGCTATATAAACGCGTGCAAAAACGCTACGAAAATATTTACTTGAATACTAAAGTGACCAAAGTGGACGCTAAAAAAGACGGGTTATGGGTAACGTTTGAAGGAACAGGGGCGCCGAGTGCGCCCGAAAAATTTGATTACATTTTATCTGCGGTCGGACGCGTGCCAAATGGTAAATTAATTGACGCGGAAAAAGCGGGAGTCAATGTAGATGAGCGTGGCTTTATTGCAGTCGATAAACAACAACGCACCAATATTGCGCATATTTTTGCCATTGGCGATGTAGTTGGAAATCCCATGCTTGCGCATAAAGCGATGCCAGAAGCGCGTATCGCAGCAGAAGTGATTGCCGGTAAAAAACATTTCTTTGAACCGCTTTGTATTCCGTCGGTTGCGTATACGGATCCTGAAGTTGCATGGGTAGGCGTAACCGAAACAGAAGCTAAAACGAAAAAGCTGAATTACGAGAAAGGCATTTTCCCGTGGATGGCGAGTGGCCGATCGCTCAGTTTAGGCCGTGATGAAGGATTAACTAAAGTGTTGTTTGATAAAGAAACGCACCGCATCATTGGCGCAGGCATCGTCGGACCTAATGCAGGTGATCTGATCTCAGAAATCGCACTTGCCATTGAAATGGGCTCTGATGCGGAAGATATCGCGTTAACCATACATCCACACCCAACTTTGTCGGAAACTATCTGTTTGGCGACAGAGGCGTTTGAAGGGACAATTACGGATTTGTATTTGCCGAAGAAGTGAGCGCCTAATATCCCCCCGCGAGCAAAGCTCGCGGCCCCCTTCAAAGGGGGCGAATTTAAGGCGAGTCGTTGGAATGCATTGTTCCGGATAAATGTCCCGCAGCATATTTATGGAGTACACTAGAAATGAGGGTTTGATAGGGTAGCCCTTCATTAGCAGCGATACGCTTTAAGCGAGCAAGATCACTACTAGACAAACGAATGTTGATGCGAGCATCTTTATTTAAGAAATTAGTTGCAGCACGTTTTGCAATTGTAATTTCTTCTTTAAGATTTTTCACAGTTTTCCATTCGCCCCTTTCAAAAGATTCAAGTAGTTCTTTTTCGTCTTTATCGAGCGTTGACCTAGATTTTTTCCTCATAGTCCATCTCCTAATAAATATTGTTTAGTTGCCTTTCTACTTGGAAAAATTGTCTCGCTAATTCAATTATGAAGTGC
>JAJZUR010000076.1 GCA_021848375.1 Pseudomonadota bacterium
TGATGGTATTCTATACGCTACAAATTTATACATAAACTCAATTCTAGATGCTTTAGAAAATAACCCAACCAATAGTCATATAATCTCAACACGTTCTAAACAATATTTTAAGGACGTACGCGATCAACTCGATGAACTTTTACCACGAAACCCAGAGCGACCAGATCTAATATCACCTAAACTTATCAACTTCCAAAACGAAATAGATAAATTTGCAACAAGTGCAATAACACCTGCTGCTCAACCACTCTATCGTACAGATATTAAGAATCCTGAGGGAGGGATCGCAGAATTACGTGAAGATGACAGTCAGAAATATATAATGTATCCATATGGCGAACCAGAAGCCCATACGTACATGTTTCAGTTTAAAGCTAAATCTGCCGGAAAGAATGTAGTTGGCGAAGAAATTAAAACCATGCTGTTGCACGAGACATCCGATGGTAATTATGAAATAATAGAAAAATCACAACCCAAAAAAGAGGATAAAAATCGTTCTCCCGAACTAAAAGAAATTCAAAATAATTTAGATAAGACCATGAGTAAAATTGATGTTTACAAGTCAACTCATCCACAAAAAACACTTTTGGGACGATTTGTTGAATGGTTCAAAGACACATTCACCACTCTTCCCACATCGAAAAGAATCCAAAGTGAAATAGATAATTTATTACAAAAAAAGCAAAGTTTACTAAAATCCGAATCAATAAATAGAGTTATCTCGTTTGATGAAACGGCTACAAAACTTAGCAACCTCAAAAATAAAGGAAGCTATAGATTAACTGCTAAGGATGCTGCAATATTATCTAAGGATCCTATTCCGAAACTGTCAGGGAAACTTTCCGAAATCATCGCTGTAGTTACAGCAGATGATCCGGTACAAGTACTTCAATCTCAAAAACTAAACTATCTGTCTGATAAGCTTTCTAGTTTAGAAGATCAATCTTTGCGGAACTCTCAAAGCGGCCCAACTCCACAAGCTCAATATCAAGGACCAATACTTCCGGCAATGAATTCGGATCATCAAAGAATCCCTACCACAGAAGAATTGGAAGCAATATCTCTGAGAGAGAAAGAAATAATTAAAAATTCAAATTACAAAGCTAACATAGAGAGAACGGGGGCAGTGGAACTTGTAACAGCCCAAAAAGAAACCTATATTCTTAGAAACAGTAGTCAGGGAGGGTATGCAATAACTTATATGGACAACAAAAAAAAAGAGATCAACAATGTTAAAATCAACATTACTTCAAATGGAAAATTACAAGTAAATACAGAATATACAAAAGGCAATATAGAAGCACGAGACTTTGACAATCTGAACGATCTATTAGAACATGGCCTAGGTCTTACAATCCCCGAACCGAATCCACGCCAACCAACATTACCCAAGAATCCATAATCTAAACACATGTCATTATATTTCCAACACCTGCTTTACAAACGGAATCGTCAAACGTCGTTGTTCAGCCAAAGAAGCTTTATCTAATTTTTCTAGCAGCTCAAACAATTCGGACATATTACGCGAACAACGGCTCAATAAAAAATGACCGACACTTTTGGGTAATTCTAAACCGCGTTGGTGCGCATGCAGTTGTAAGGCATCGGTCTTTTGTTCATCGGTTAAGCGATGCAGTTGGTAGATAACCCCCCAGGCTAAACGGGATTTTAGATCCGGTAATTGGAGACGGAGATCTTTAGGGGCAACGCTTGATGCGATTAATAAACGACCATTTTCCGCGCGAATACGATTGAAAAGATGAAAGACCGCTTCTTCCCAGGCGGGTCTACCGGCAATATATTCAACATCATCCAAACACACTAACGGAATGGTTTCCACATCTTGTAAGATGTTGGGGGATAATTGAGAAAGTTCTAAGAAAGAAAGATAAAAAGAACGAATGTTTTGTTCGGATACGCGCTGACAAGCGGCTTGTAATAAATGCGTGCGGCCAACCCCTACTTGGCCCCACAAATAAATGAACGGTTCACCAATGCCGTTGCTTATCTCAGTAATGGCGTTTAATGCTTCTTTGTTATCGCCGGGTAAAAAATTTGAAAGCGTTGCGTCATCTCGCAATTGCATGTTAAGGGCTAATTGATGAATCACGAGCTTATTCCACACCTCTCATCCTGTAGATGGGCAGAGATTCAGGCGCAGATTCTGTGCTTTCCATTAAAAGCGCTTTTGCAGAAATCGCTTGCCGCAGGCTCTCTTCGGTTCCCGTCGTTTGCAACTCAAATAGGGTTTTATCCGGCATGATCTCTATCACTTCAACGTGTGTTACGCCCGGCAAACGTTGTAAATGTGATAAGGCGGCAGCATATTGTTTAGAACTGATGATACCCGCAATGCCAATGGTAAAGCGATTGGTCATGACCGGTGCCTCTGGTTCATCAGATGCTGACTTAATTTCAAAGGATCTACCCGACAGTTTTTCTGAAAGATCTTCCGCGGCTGTGTTCAAAAAAGCGCTGAGATCAGCGCCGCTATTATTCCAGCTGATTTTTTCTTCGCCTTTGACAATTGTCCATTGCCCTTGCCAAACATTATCTTTTAACGCTAAACGACCTAATACAATAACATCAGGATTATAACGTGCGGAGCCCTGCAATAAGGGCGGTAACGTTTCGTTTACCACGTCTTGTTCTTTGACTTGATCGGTATCAGCAAGATCCAGCATGGGAAGCACAAACGGAATGCCGCGTTCGGTTAATTTTTTTTCAAAGGCTTGCACTAAGGCATTGTCAGAGTCTTCAGTGAGCCAAGTATGGGTCAGCTTTCGTTCCATTACTAACCACATTAAAATTAAAGGACGACTCCCTTGCCAAGGTGCTTGATGTAAATCGCTTAATAATTGATTAATTTTATTTTCATTAAAAAGAACTTTCATATACCGTTCACCAGACGGACGTTGATGATAGGAAAATTGTGTCACGTATTTTTCAGGTTCAGCAATAGTCTTACTCACTCCTGCCATCTGTAGAATTTTATCCGAGCCGCAGAGTTTCACCAATAAACTTTGCAATGCTTCCTGTAAACTGCGGGTTTGATCAAAATACTTGCCTTCTGTTTTGGTCGATAGTTCAACTTCATAGGGAGAGGTATTTTCTAAGGCGGCAATCGTGCCCGCCATCCATAATAAAAGCCAAATCATCACCAATTTTTTAGCTATTTGACTAAAGTATTTTTGCATGGATGACTTCCTGTAAGGCTTTTTCTTATAAAACATTATAAAGCAAAAACCCCGTGAATAAACTGCTGCATCCAAGCGAGCGGTGGTAACAAAATCATTGAAAGTACATTAGAAAACATCAAAACCAGTAAAATAATTAACCCGTAGGGCTCGATAGCACCATAGATATTAGCCAAGTCACGTGGCAGCAAGCTAGAAACCACTCGGCTACCATCTAAGGGTGGGATCGGTATCAAATTTAAAATCATCAGTAAGAGGTTAATGGCAATCCCTGCCTGTCCAACGTAGGCTAAAAATAAAGCATTGCCATAGCCCTGTTGCATGGCGAATGCACCAAATTTAGCCACGAAAGCCCACAATAGCGCCATGATAAAATTAGAAGCAGGTCCTGCAAAAGCGACCAGTGCCGCATCACGTCTTGGTTTACGTAAATTACGCCAATCAACCGGAACGGGCTTTGCCCACCCAAAAATAAAATTGCCGACCAATAAACAGGCTAAGGGCACCAAAACAGTTCCCACCAAATCAATATGCTTAAAAGGATTTAGGGTGAGACGCCCTAACATCAGTGCGGTTTTATCCCCTAATTTACTCGCAATCCAACCATGCGCCACTTCATGCACGGTCACCGCAAACAAAACCGGAATCACCCACACCATGATTTCTTGCATCATATTTAAATTGTTCATGGTTGTTTACTCTGATATTGAGAAATATAAAGATTGTGATTGCCCTGGATAGCCGCAACGCGATTATCCCACGTGATTTCCCAGGCGTCTGGCGGAAATTCACGATCCCAAGCGGTGAATAATTGCCGCTGCGCTTTGCTTAAATGAATGTCATATTGATCTGACATATACAAATAGGCTCTCGCAATAACGCCCTTCACTGAATTGCGCGGCTCTACCCGCCGAGTTTCATGATCGATTTTAAATTCACAAGCCCCCACTTGTCCTTTTGCTATGTGTGGTAAAACGCCAAACCGATAATTGGAACGCATCCCATTTAATTCACCTATTTCAGGTACCAAATTATGCAGATCTGCTTCAATTTTGGCAAAGTTGGCATTGCTCTTTCGACAACATGTACGGCCTTTATAACAATGGGTTTTTTGACAACAAAGCTTTTCCTTCCAACACGGGTATTCTTTTCCCCACAAGCTGACCGGCATGATATGTTCCCATTCTAATCGCCGAGCACGTTTTGGATGATGTTGAACTTGATAACCACAAGAATTAATATCAATTTTGCTGTGCTTATCGTATTTGCAACCGCAATAAAAAGTAACGCGATTATCTTGAAAGATTTGTTTGGCAAGCCGTTTTGCTTCACCAAAATTTTTAGGGGCATCAGCCGCAACCGTAAAGGCGAGCAGCACCGTTAGAATTACATAACAAAAAAAGCGCGCAATTTTCAAAACACCACCGTGGATCATTCGGTTGCTATTGCAAATTCTACGCGTTTATCTGATATCGCACCCACAGCAGCCAATTTAGGCTTTAATTCCCCTTTTTGCTGTAATTCAGAAACAATATCGCAGCCACCCATTAATTCTCCCTCAATATATAATTGCGGAAAAGTTGGCCATTTGGCGTATTGCGGCAACGCTGCGCGGATATCTGAATTTTCTAAAATATTGACGTATGCATATTGCGCATTTAGTGATTCCAAAATTTGTACAACCCGTCCCGAAAAACCACACATCGGAAAATCAGGGGTTCCTTTCATATATAACAAAACGCTATTTTGAGCGATTTGTCGCTTGATTCTTTCTATCGTGTCTATTGAACTCATTTTACACCTCAGTCAGGTTATCAGGTTAGTCGCCTTTAAGAATTCTACGCGGAATGACCAAAAAAAGAAATCCCAAGCGTAAACTTTGATTTAAAACTCTGCGGCTGTTACACTTTTCTTTGCCTTATCTCAAAAACAACAGGAGAATGAGATCATGTCTATCATGTTACCTCCCTTACCATATGAATTAAATGCGCTCGAACCCCATATTTCAAAGGAAACGCTAGAGTATCACTATGGGAAGCATCACCAAACTTATGTAACAAATTTGAACAACTTACTTCCTGGCAGTGGGTTTGAAAACCAAACACTGGAAGAAATCATAGTGGGTGCAACTGGCCCCTTGTTTAACAACGCAGCTCAAGTGTGGAACCACACCTTTTATTGGCATTGTTTAAGCCCAAACGGTGGCAAGGAACCCACGGGAGAAATCGGTGCCCTCATCCAAAAAACTTTTGGCGGTTTTGCAAATTTCCAAGAGCAATTTACCAAAACCGCTATTGGAACGTTTGGTTCCGGTTGGGCTTGGTTGGTAAAAACCGATGACGGCAGATTAGAGATCATCAGCACCAGCAACGCAGGCACACCCATGACGGATAATAAAAAAGCTTTACTAACGTGCGATGTATGGGAACATGCTTACTATATTGACTATCGTAATGCACGGCCTAAATATTTGGATGCTTTTTGGAAATTAGTGAATTGGGATTTTGCTCAGCAAAATTTGTAGGGACTTTTGTTTATGGATCATATTATGAATGTTTATCGGCGTTTGCCGGTAACTTTTGAACACGGCGAAGGTGTGTGGCTTTGGGATCAAGAAGGTAATCGTTATCTTGATGCGTTAAGTGGAATCGCAGTTTGCAGTTTAGGACATGCGCATCCTGCGGTGACCAAAGCCATTCAAACGCAAGCTGCAAAATTGATCCACACCTGTAACTTATTTCAAATTGCCAATCAATCCGCACTTGCCGAGGTACTCTGTCGTTTAACGGGACTTTCTCTTGCTTTTTTTGGCAATTCGGGTTCTGAAGCAGTAGAGGCCGCTTTAAAATTGATCCGTCTTTATGGCCATCAAAAAGGCATTGCCTTTCCGCAAGTGATCGTGATGACGGGCGCATTTCACGGTAGAACGTTTGCCACCCTTTCCGCCGGCGGCAGTATAAAAGCGCAAGAAGGATTTGAACCGCTGGTTCCTGGTTTTCTTCGCGTTCCTTACAACGATATCGCCGCCATTGAAACCTTGAGCAAAGAGCGAGATGACATTGCTGCCATATTAGTTGAGCCTCTCCAAGGTGAAAGCGGGATCCATGTTCCAAGTGATGATTATCTGATTCAACTCCGACGGATCTGCGATCAACAAGGCTGGCTGTTGGCGCTCGATGAGATCCAAACGGGTATGGGACGTACTGGAACGCTCTTTGCTTACCAAGCTTACAATATATTGCCAGATATTTTAACGGTTGCAAAAGCCTTAGCCAATGGTGTACCCATTGGTTGTTGTTTAGCAACCGAGGCCGTCGGCAGTTTATTTAAACCCGGCAATCATGGTTCTACCTTTGGGGGCAATCCACTTTCAACGGCAGCGGGTCTTGCTACCCTCACCGAAATTGAAAAGGAACAGTTATGGGAAAACGCAGCCAAACAAGGTACCAAGATATTGGCTGGATTACGAGAAAAACTCAAAAATAATCCCCATGTGAAAGGGATCCGTGGTAAAGGGCTTATGATCGGCATCGAATTAGACAGACCGTGTCGTGAGATCCTACACTTAGGTCTTAAGCATCATATTTTATTTATTGTCTCTAACGAAAACGTCATCAGGCTCTTGCCCCCGCTCATTTTACAAGACAGTGAAGCACAGCAAATAATCGATACTATCCCTGCTTTAATAATTGAGTTTTTGCAGTAAAACTTCTATCATTTTTTGATTGGCTTCTAAAAAGTTAAAATTGGGAAATTCATTTAATCCAATCCAAAGAATCTCTTGATCTTCAAGCGATTGGGGTTCCCCTTCAAAGCGATTAATAATAAAGACTTCCAGCAAAGCACTATGCTCTGGATAATCATAATGGTATTGCATCATTGGGTGAAATTCTAAGGGACGAACCCCTATTTCTTCTTGTAATTCGCGAATGAGCGCTTGCTCTGGGGTTTCACCGTTTTCTATTTTTCCGCCTGGAAACTCCCAATACCCACTTCTGGATTTAGATCTTGGCCGTTGAGTAATTAAGATCTGTTGCTGCTTATCCACCATAATACCAACCGCAACATGATGGTGTAAGCGTGTGGTTGGGATCAAGCTAACCTTCCATGACACTGCTTATATTTTTTGCCAGAGCCGCACGGACACGGATCATTGCGGCCCGTTTTTGCATCTTGACGGATGTAAGGAACCATCGGTGAAGCGTCAGTATCTTCTGCCGTATGACCGCTTGCACTCTCTTTCGTTGCTATCACA
>JAJZUR010000077.1 GCA_021848375.1 Pseudomonadota bacterium
GTTAACCGGACGCACACGCATTTCTTAAATTTGCGGAAAAAGAATTTAATGATGAAACTATTTTATTTATACAAGAATACCGTGCGCTAGAGAAAGAAAAGGAAGCAAAAATAGAAACAATGAAAGGCTTTTATGAAAAATTTATACTACCCTCTAGTAGGTATCAACTTAATATCAGTTCGGAGGACTTGAACAATCTGGAACAACAAGGAATTTATAAGATTACATCTTATGCTAAAATTAAAGAACATGTATTAACAACCATCGAACATGATGTATTTCAAAGATTTAAAATGACAAAAGAATATACTGAAGTAGCAATCCCTAAAAAACCAGCGATTTTTTCACCCGCTGCTGAAGTGGCAAGCACTGGCAGATCCAGAAGAGATGCAATAGGTGACAGAGATGATGCTAAAAAGAAAGGGTTAGACCGGAATCCTAATTATGTGCCACCAAAACCAGGTCCTAAGTAAAATCTATCCCCCAACCGTCTTTCCAAGCTTTTTGCAATAATTGTCTAATACTTCAAATAAAGCTTTGTGATCTTCTGATTTGATCACAAATTCGTTCATGCCGGCGGTTTTACAAATATCCATGTCTCGCGGATCATTACTTGCGGTTAAGGCGATGATGGGAATGTCTTTACAGGGATCAGGAAGCGCTCGGATAATTTTGGCGGCTTCGTAGCCGTTCATAAACGGCATGTAGAGATCCATAATGGCAATATCAAAGGGTTCTTGCTTTACTTTTTCGATGGCTTCTTGACCGGTTGCGACCGTGACGACTTCGTAGCCATGATTCGTTAAGATCATTGACATAGCAGCGCGGGTCGTTCTGCTATTGTCAACAAATAACAATTTTAATTTATTTCCCGTTGGGGGAGAAGTTGGCGTAATTGGGGTACTCATAGTTTCATTCTAGCCTAATTTTTTGGTTTTAACGATAGCCAAAGAAAAGTACCCCCTGCAACGGCGGCAGGCGGTACCACTAAATTGATGCCCGGAATGGTCATCAACAAGGTCACACTTGCGCCAAATCCTAAGGCTGTGAAGGGCTTTTGTTTGAGCTTTTGCAACATGGTTTTTAAATCGACTTGCTGATTATCGGCGACATAATCGATATATTGAATGGCGAGGATCCAGGCTAATACAACCCACCACACGAACGGCGCAATAGGATAAGTGGGCGGCAGGATAAGCAATAGCAAGCAGAGCAATAGCCACGGAATAAAGTGCCACAACTTTTGGCCTTCCCGGTATAGGATATGTGGAATACTTCTCCAAAAGGACATAGTTGAAAGAGTTGGGAAAAGCGAAGAGTGCTGCTCAATTTTTTCAGCCAGTAATCCATAAAAAGGAGATGCAAGAATGTTCGTTAAAAACGTAAAGCAGAGTGTGGCAACGAAAATGCTCATGATCCAAAATACAAACCAAAATAACCAGCCGAGCAACAACGTTAGCCAACCTGGGTAGATTGCCATAAATCCAGAAAAATGCCTTGAAAAATAAAGCGCAAGTAGAATAATACAGCCAATCAGTAAGACGAGATTGATGAGAATTGGCAGAATAATAAAGCGCCTAAAGCCGGGCGAAAGAACGGCTTTTAACCCCCGTAGAAAAAACACAATGCCAGTCACAAAAGAATCTTGCATAGTTTTACCAAAGGCCAATTAACTTCCACCAAAAACTGCCAACAACAGCCCAAACTAAAATGTTGAAGATACTGATGAGCCCGCCGACGCGCCACCAATCTTTGAGCGTGATATAATCAGAGCCAAAGTAAACGGGTGCCGTACCCGTTCCATAGTGTGTCAGCCCAGCGCAAAGACTGGACAAAAACGCCATTAATAAAACGACCATATAAGGCGGTGCGCCTGCGGTAATGGCAACAATCACAAAGGCGCTGTACATGGAGCTGATATGCGCTGTGATACTGGCAAAGGCGTAGTGGGCGTAAAAATAGATGAGTGATATGGCGATAAGCGCCGTTAACCAATGGAAAGTACTGACCCAACCCTGCATGTGATCACCAAACCAACCGATCATGCCAAATTCGGTTAAATAATTGGACATGGTGAGCAAAACGGAAAGCCAGATAAAAGAATGCCAAGCGTTTTGTTCTTTTAGGATATCGTCCCAGTTCAGTACATTGGTTGCGAGCAAAATAGATAACCCTACTAATGCGGCAACCGTTGCATCAACCCCTAAAAAGGAGCCCAAGACCCAAAGAGTTAACAGTAAGCCAAACGTAGCGAGCATGATCCACTCTGGTTTACGCAAAGGACCCATTTCGGTTAATTTCTGCCTAGCAAACGCTGGTGCTTCGGGGGTTTGTTTGATTTCAGGAGGATATATAAGTTGAATAATCCACGGCAGCGCGGCGAGATTGATAAGCCCAGGGACTAATGCAGCCAATGCCCACATCGTCCAGCTAATTTCGACACCCATTTTGGCAGCAATGCTTACAATTAAAGGATTGCCGGCGGTTGCCGTTAAAAACATGGCGCTGGTAATGACATTGGTTTGATAAGCAAGCTTCATTAGGTACGAGCCAATTTTGCGTTCGGTGCCTAATTTGGGCGTACTTTTATATTCTTCCGAAAGGGCGCTGACGATGGGATAGACAATGCCGGCGCCGCGTGCAGTATTGCTGGGGGTAAAAGGCGCTAATAGAAATTCAGTTGTGATAAGCCCATAGGCGAGACCGCGTGTACTTTTTCCCATGTGTAAAACAAAGTAATAGGCAATTCGGGCGCCAAGGCCAGTTTTAATAAAGCCACGCGCCAGTAAAAAAGCCAACACAATCAACCAGATAATGTTAGAGCTAAATCCAGAGAGCGCTTGTTTGATGGTAAGGGTATTGGTTATGCAACAAAGGCTTAAGGCCAGAATACAAAGAGCACCCATTGGAAGGAGATTAAGGACGATCGCAACAATTGTCGTAACAAAGAGCGAAAATAGATGCCACGTTTTGAGATCAAGTCCTGAGGGTACGGGTAAAAACCAGAGGACACATAATAAGCTTGCCACCCAAAACGCCGAAGGGATTCGGTTTATAGATAAGAAATTTGACTTGCTTATGGCAGCGGTATTTGGATTTGTCACGGTGTGAGCCCCTCATCATATAGAGCCATCAGGTAAAATGACTAAAAGATCTTGCCAGATCCATTTCAACATGGCAAGTTCTTCAATTTTGAAGTATTATTAGCCCAGGATTTCTTGACAATAGGCCAGATGCGCATGCGGTTGGAGAAAATTAAACTTGCTGGATTTAAGTCCTTTGTAGATCCAACAGTATTCGAGTTACGTAGTCCCCTGGTGGCTGTAGTTGGCCCGAATGGGTGCGGGAAATCCAATATTATTGATGCTATTCGCTGGGTCATGGGAGAAAGCTCCGCTAAGAATTTACGGGGCGAATCTATGGCGGATGTTATCTTCAATGGTTCTTCGACTCGTAAGCCTGTGGGGCAGGCCTCTATCGAATTGGTCTTTGATAATACCGATGGAAGTCTTGGTGGAGAATATGCACGATTTAGCGAAATATCTGTGCGTCGGGAAGCAACACGCGATGGGCAATCTAATTATTTTTTAAACGGTACTCGGTGTCGGCGCAAAGACATTACGGATGTATTTTTAGGTACAGGGCTTGGTCCTAGAAGTTATGCCATTATCGAACAAGGCATGATATCACGCGTCATTGAAGCTAAACCCGAAGAATTACGATCTTTCTTAGAAGAAGCGGCGGGTGTTTCTTTGTATCGCAAGCGCCGGCATGAAACTGAAATTAGAATGCGTCATACGCGAGAAAACTTAGATCGCCTAAACGATATTCGACAAGAATTAGAAAAACAATTAGATCGTTTGAAGCGTCAATCGGAATCTGCCGAGAAATATCAACACTATAAAGCAGACCATGATCGCTTAGAAGCAGAACTCTCCGCGTTGCGTTGGCAGCTCTTTCATCAGCAATTAGAAGAAAAAGCTTTAGGGATCCGCAATTTGGCAACAGCGCTTGAAGAAAAGCAAGCCTTTAAAACCAGTCTCGATTTAGAATTGGAAAACCATCGCCAAACCTATACCGAAAAAACCGATGCCTGGAAAGTTTTACAGGGTCAGTTTTATGAAATTGGCAATCAGGTTTCTCGTTTAGAACAAAGCTTGCAACATCACCGAGAGCGTGAGCAAAGTTTAGAACAGGATTTGCAGCAAACCAAAGAAAATGAACAGCAAATCCAATTGCAAATGGCTCAAGATAATGCCCGTTTAATGGATTTACAAGCCGATTGGGTTCAATTACAGCCAGAATCAACGTCCGCTGCAACATTATTGCAAGAATCAGAAGCCGTTTTGCAAGAAGCTGATGAGGCTATGCGTCATTGGAACCAGACTTTTGATGTCTTTCAAGCAGAGGCGGAAAAACCGCAGCGAGTTGCCGAGGTGGAAAAGGCTCGAATCGAGCAACTGGAAAAGCAAGTGCGAGAAGCCAAAGCACAGATGGATCGTTTGCAAAAGGAGCGCGAGGGCATCGATGTGAATGTTCTAGAAGCAGAACTGGCTTTGGTTGAGCAAGCGCTTTTAGCAGAAGATACGGAAACAAACACGATTGGTTCTGAATTGAATGCATTGTCGATCAATTTAAATCACGAACGCTTGGCGTTAACCAACCAAACCAACAGGTTAGATGAACAAAAAGGACGTTTGCAAAGTTTAAAAGGACGCTTAGCGTCTTTGGAAGCGCTACAACAAGCAGCGCTTGGCAAAACGAATTCGGTGGTGAAAGCATGGCTTGAAAGTAATGGATTATTGGAATATCCGCGTTTAGGTGAAATGTTAGTGGTCGAAACAGGCTATGAAACTGCGGTCGAAACCGTTTTAGGCAACGCACTGGAGGCGGTATGTGTGCCTGGATTAGAGGCGGTTGCTACCCTTATTGCTGATTTAAATGAGGGCAATCTCGCTTTTATTGATCGTTCCTCCATAACTGATCATAGCGCTGCTTCTGGTTTATCCAATTTATTAAGCAGTAAAATTAAAACACAATTGCCAATAGATACTCTCTTGGCAGGGATCCACGTTGTAGATGAATTACCGGAAGCCTTACAAAAACAAAAATCTCTAAAACCAGGCGAATCCATTATTACGCGCGCAGGAATTTGGCTTGGTTCTAATTGGTTAAAAGTTTATCGTGGTACTGAAGGACATGCAGGCGTTTTAGCGCGCGAGTCTGAAATTAAAGCTATCGGATCGGACATCTTAGCATTACAAGAACAAATTTTTGCGGCAGAAACAGCTCTTATTGAACAACGAGAAAAGATCACAGCGTTGGAAAGTAAACGCGAATCTTTACACGGATCACAACAAGATCGTGCACGGATATTAAATGAATTATCCGCGAAAGTCAGCACGATTCGCACAAAAATTGAACATCAGAAGGGACGCCTGGTACGTTTGGAAGCCGATGCAGCAGAACAACAAGTAAAAATGGATCAAGCAGCGGAAGAAACTGCATTATCACGAATTCATTTGCAAAAAGCGTTAGATGAAATGGCAGAATATTCATCAAAACGGTTATTATTACAAACTGAGCGAGATACGCTAAGAGATCTGCTACGAAAGGCTAGTCAGGATATGGGACTTGCGAAAGAAAGAGCCTATGCCGTTGCCTTGAAAGAAAAAACAGTACACACCCAAAAACAAGCCGTTGAAGAAGGGCTGGAACGCTTGATTAAGCAGCAACAGTTGATTGAAGATCGTGTGAAAGCTCTGCACGCACAGTTGGAGGGGTTAAAAAATCCGGAACAGGAAATGCGTAAAGAGTTGGAAATTTTATTGGCCAAGCGAATGTCAGCAGAAGATGTATTAAATCTTGCTCGCGCCGAATTAGATGAACTAGAACATACTTTACGCACGCTTGAGAAACAACGCAATACCTTAGAAGGGGATATTCAAGAGATCCGCATTCAATTAGAACGGTTACGGATGGATTGGCAAGCCATTGAAATACGTTGTCAGACCTTGCAAGAGAAATTTGTGGAAATGGGTAAAGCGCTGGAGGAAGTGTTGCAAACCATTTCTCCAGAGGCGACGGAAGTAGGTTTAGTCCAAGAATTAGAGCAAATGATCCGGCGGATTGATAGATTAGGGGCAATTAATTTAACGGCCATTGAAGAATATCAAAGTGAATCTGAACGTAAAATGTATTTAGATGCGCAGCATCAAGATCTGACCGAAGCCCTAGAAACTTTAGAAAATGCAATTCGAAAAATTGATAAAGAAACGCGGGCGCGTTTCAAAGAGACTTTTGATAAAGTCAATGCAGAATTTCAAGCGCTTTATCCGCGCCTTTTTGGAGGCGGACGGGCGTATTTAGAATTAATTGGAGAAGATTTATTAGAAAGCGGTGTGACTGTGATGGCTCAGCCGCCTGGAAAAAGGAATAGTTCTATTCATTTGCTGTCGGGGGGTGAAAAGGCATTAACGGCAGTTGCGTTGGTGTTTTCTATTTTTCAGCTAAATCCAGCGCCATTTTGCTTACTGGATGAAGTTGATGCGCCGCTCGATGATGCAAATGTGGGGCGTTATTGTGAATTGGTAAAACGTTTATCAGAAACCGTACAATTTATATATGTAACCCATAATAAATTGGCGATGGAAATGGCACAGCATCTTATTGGGGTAACTATGAAAGAGCCAGGGGTTTCACGATTAGTTTCAGTGGATGTGGAGGAAGCCGCCGCGCTTGTGGCGAGTTAACGGATGGTTGTAGGAGCATATATGGAAACCAGTGTTCGTGTCGGTTTGTTACTACTTGGATTTTTAATTGTTGCAGGAATCATTTGGGATACGAGAAGAAACAGTAAAAAAGCGCCAAAATCGCCTACTCGCGGGGAAACCTTTAGGGAAGATATGCGTGACGAAGGGGATTTACTCGGAATGAAGGATTTCGAGGAAGAATCAAACCTGAGTTTGGAAGAATCAGTATCTAGTGCATACCGTGTTAAAAAATCTTATCCCTCACAACCAACGTATCGCGGACAGGCGCCGGCAAAATCGGCTCCTACAAAGGTGGATGAAATTTTAGCGGTATTTGTGATGGCAAAACCTAACACCGTTTTTTCGAGTAGGGAGCTTTTTGAGGCATTAAATGAAGCGCATTTATTTTATGGTGATATGCAGATCTTTCACCGGTATGAAAATATCGACGGTTCTGGTAAACCCATGTTTAGTTTAGCCTTAGCGGTTGAGCCGGGGTTTTTTGAGGTTTCAAAAATGGAAACCTTAGAAACGCCTGGAGTTACGCTGTTTTTTACTTTAACTCGTCCTAATCAATCTATCGCAGCACTTGAATTAATGCTAAGAACCGCGAA
>JAJZUR010000001.1 GCA_021848375.1 Pseudomonadota bacterium
GCGGCTTTCGCATTTTTTGGTCTTACAAATTATTTTTCCTTTAGTAGTGGTTCTCGAAGCGTTGCTGCGACCATTAATGGGGAAAAAATCCTCTGGCCAACGGTGCAAAAAATGTATGAACAAGTTGCAAGGCGCTATGGCGAGCAAGCTGATGCAAAAGCAATAAAAGAACAAATACTCATGAAAATGGTGGAGCGTTCTGCGCTGATGAGCGAAGCTAAAATTTTAGGGTTTCGGGTAGGTGAGGAACAAATTGCGGGATTTATATCTCAAATAGCCGACTTTCAGGTGGATGGAAAATTTTCAAAGGATCAGTATTTAAAAGCGTTAGGGCAGGCCTCTTATACGGATGCAAGTTTTAGAAAGGAATTATCGCAAGATGTATTGTTAGGGCAATTTCAGCAGGGTATTGCGCAGTCCAGTTTTATTTTGTCCACAGAATTACAAAACACCGTAGCCTTATTAGATCAAAAACGCGACATTGGTTATATGCAAATTCCAGCGAATAAATATCAAAAAGAAATCAGTATTTCGGCGGATCAAATAAAGGCTTATTATGATGATCACCAATCGAATTTTGTAAAACCAGAACAAGTCGTTTTAGAATATGTTACCTTATCTTTAGACCAATTGGCGAAGCAAGTTAAACCTTCAAAGGAAGAGGTTTTAGCATTTTATCAAGAACATGAAGCAGCCTACACCACGCCGGAACGAGTTCATGCGCGTCATATTTTATTGATGACTGAGGGAACGGATAAAGAGCAGCTTGCAAAGGCAAAAGAAAAGGCAGATGCCATTGTGGTAGAGTTAAATCAAGGTGCTGATTTTGAAAAGTTAGCGCGTAAAGTGTCAGATGACGCAGGTTCTGCGGAGCAAGGCGGTGATTTGGGGTGGTTTGTGCGCGGGCAAATGGTGCCTGAATTTGAAAAAGCAGTATTTGAAGCGGCACTGTCAGATTCCATTATCGGTCCTGTTCAAACTCAATTTGGCTATCATGTGATCCAAGTAGTGGAGCATAAAGTTGCAGCGGTAAGGCCGTTTGAAGAAGTAAAAGAGTTAGTCGAAGCTCAGTTAACCCAGGAAAAGGCGCAATTAAAGTTTGCAGAGGTCGAAGAACAGTTTGCCAAAGTTGCCTTTGAACAATCTAGCAGTCTCCTCCCGCTGGTTGAGTCTTTTGGCTTAAAGATTAAAGAAGAAACCATCAGTCGCATGGCAGGCAAAGAAGGCAGCATTGAATCTCATCCTGAGGTGTTGAAAGTAGCATTTAGCGAAGAATTACTTAAAAAAGGTCATAACAGTGCACCGATTTCATTGTCTGAAACAGAGACCGCCATTTTTCGAGTCAAAAAACATAGTCCTGCAGAGCAGCAAACCTTGGCGGAAGTCGAAGGGCAGATTAAAGAACATTTGGTGGCTGAAAAATCAAAAGCGAAAATGAAAGAACTGGGTGAGTTACTGGTAAAAGAGATCCGCAATGGGAAAAAGCCGGAACAATTAGCGCTCGAACATCAGCTTAAGTGGGTTGTAAAGCATAAAGTTGTACGTACGCCATCAGATACTGATCGTAATTTGGTAACAGCTGCTTTTCAAATGCAGTCAGAAGAATCTGAAGCCAAGCATCCCAATGTAAAAGGGTTCATTACCCCAACAGGCGATTATTTAGTATTAATGTTAAATAAAGTGCAAGCTGGGGATATCCAAAAGATGGATGAAACAACGGAACGATCATATCGTCAAGGTCTAACAGAAATCTCGGGTCAACTTGAATATGCGCTTTATGCAAGTCAAGTCCTGCGAGATGCTAGAGTTGAATTTTCTAAAGAACCGGGTGCTTAACTTTCTTGTTGACTTTCAGACCCCCGTGTTTGAAAATGACAGTTTAAGTTGATTAACTGCCGGACAGACATGAACAACATAATCGAATTAAAAGGGGTTTCTAAATATTATCACGATCATCCAGTGTTGCAGGATATTGATCTAGAAGTCAAAAATCGTGAATTTTTAACCATTTTAGGTCCTTCTGGTTGCGGAAAAACAACTTTATTGCGTCTGATTTCTGGATTTGAAACACCGAGTAGCGGCACAATTTTGATGAAAGGAAAAGATGTTTCAGAGTTGCCTGCGCCCTTACGGCATGTCAACACCGTTTTTCAAAGCTATGCCCTTTTTCCACACATGAATGTGTTTGAGAACGTTGCGTTTGGTTTACGTTGTCAGCACCTCCCCAAAGACGAAATAGATCATCGGGTGCGCGAGGCATTGCGAATGGTTAAGCTCGAACATTTGATATTACGCAAACCACATCAATTAAGCGGGGGACAGCAACAACGTATTGCAATAGCGCGTGCAGTGGTGAATAAGCCATTGGTTTTATTGTTAGATGAACCGTTAAGTTCTTTAGATTATCGTTTACGTAAAACCATGCAAATGGAATTAAAACAATTACAAAGTGATTTGGGTATCACTTTCATTTTAGTGACACATGATCAAGAAGAAGCATTATCGACGGCTGATCGAGTAGTCATTATGAATCATGGATTGATCGAACAAATTGGTACGCCGCGGGCTGTATATGAAGAACCCGAAAATTTACATGTTGCACAATTCGTAGGCGAAGTGAATATTTTTAATGCGAAGGTTTTAGCAATTTCTCCTGATACGATTGAGGTGGAGTTTGAGGGTAAGCAGTTTACGTTAAAAAATAGTAAAAATTTTTCCGAAGCAGAATTCTTGTATATATTATTACGACCCGAAGATTTAGAAGTTTGGGGCGTTAATGAAGTGCAAAATCCAGAAAATATGTATTCGGCTAATGTAGTACAAGTAATTTACAAGGGCTCAACGGTAGATTTAATCCTAAAATTAAAATCGGGTACTCAAATTTTAGCGACTCAATTTTTTAATGAAGATGATGAGAAGTTGGATTTTAGATTGGGTGAATCGGTGTGGGTTTGTTGGCGTTCCGGCTGGGAGGTCATTTTAGCAAATGACACAAGATAAACTCTTTCGTACCTTTTCTACCACTATCGTTTGGTTTTGGTTAAGCGTCTTTGCTCTCGTGCCCAGTTTTTTGTTATTCATGACCAGTCTACTCGTTCATGGAGATAGCGAATTAGTTCGATTGCAGTTTACGGTAGATAATTATTTACAGTTATTTAATGCCAATTATCTCAGAGTATTTTTACGTTCTTTTTTGTTGGCCGGCGCTTGTACTGTGGGATGCTTATTATTAGCCTATCCCTTTAGTTATTTGATTGCCAGATCAGCGGATCGCTATAAAGGGATCTTATTATTATTAGTCGTTATACCTTTTTGGACCAGTTCACTCATTCGCTCTTATGCGATTGTTGCGATTTTAAAAACTCATGGGATCCTGAATACTTTTTTACTTTGGGTAGGGATAATCGATACCCCGATACAAATGTTATATACTGATACTGCGACTTTGATCGGGTTAATTTATACCCTGCTGCCCTTAATGATTTTGCCTTTGTATGCCAGCATTGAAAAATTAGATACGCGCTTAATTGATGCAGCATGCGATCTTGGCGCTAACAAAATCCAAGTACTTTTAAAAATCCTCTTACCATTAACACTGCCAGGTATTTTATCGGGTTGTGTTTTGGTGTTTTTACCAGCCATGACTATATTTTATATTCCTGATTTATTAGGGGGTGCTAAAACACTCTTAATTGGCAATATCATTCAAAGTCAATTCCTAGCGGCGCGTAATTGGCCGATGGGAGCAACCATTAGTGTTGCCTTAACGCTTTTAATGAGCATGATGCTCTTTATTTATTGGCGCTGTTATAAACATAAAAAAGAGCCGATGTATGAATCGTATTAGCAGGTTAGCCTATTTGATGGCAGTTTATTTATTTTTGTATGCGCCTATTTTTGTATTGGTTGCTTATTCGTTTAATGATTCTTCTTATTCCATGTTGTGGCAAGGGTTTACCTTGCGCTGGTACCACAGTTTGATAGAAAATATCGATCTTCAGGTAGTTGCTTTTCATTCTTTACTGGTAGGTGTTTTAGCTGCCACAGGTGCGACATCCATTGGCACATTAGCGGCCGTGTCTTTATATCGATATAATTTTTTTGGAAAAAAATTATTACATGCCCTAATTTTTATTTTGATAATTTCGCCCGATATTGTTATCGGAATTTCCTTGTTGATTCTATTTTCAACCTTAAAAATTTCGCTTGGATTTTGGTCCTTGTTATTATCTCACATTACCTTTTGTATTCCCTTTGTGACGGTCACCGTTTATTCACGCCTTGCTGGACAAGATAAAAATTTGTTTGAGGCAGCTAAAGATTTAGGCGCAACTGAAGGAACGATCTTTAGGCGTATTTTGATCCCTTTATTATGGCCAGCCATTATTGCAGGATGGCTATTGAGTTTTACCCTATCATTAGATGATGTCATTATTAGTTTTTTTGTTACGGGTCCTGAATTTGATATTTTACCCTTGAAGATATTTTCAATGGTAAGAGTTGGCGTGAAGCCAGAAGTCAATGCCTTATGCTCCGTGTTATTTGGGTTAACGTTAGCGTTAGTGTTAGCTTATCAGTATTGCACTTGGAAAAAACGGTCATGAAAAATGGCAAATTTTTTATTGTTTTGGTGATGTTCTGGTGGATTGTTACGCCTAACCTTTTTGCAAACGACAATATCTTAAATATTTATACCTGGGCGGGTTATTTGCCAGATTCAGTGATTCAGGCTTTTGAAGCAGAAACTGGAATTCAGGTTAACCATTCTACTTATGTGAATAATGAAGTCTTGTACGCCAAATTAAAAGCCAACCCAGATGTGGGATATGATGTGGTGATCCCTTCTACTTATTTTATTAGCCGCATGGTCAAGCAAGATATGTTACAGAAGATAGATAAATCCAAGCTATCCCTGTTGAAAAATATCGATCCGGTTTTTCTAAATAAAGAACACGATCCTGAGAATGAATATGGAGTTCCTTATTTGTGGAATAGCACAGGTATTGCAGTCAATACGCGCTATCATTCAAAGGAAAGTGTATTAGCATGGCGCGATTTATGGAATTCACGTTATAAAAATCAACTATTGATGTTAGATGATGCTCGTGAGATTTTTGCGGTGGCGCTGTTAACCTTGGGCTATTCAGTGAATGAAACCAATCCTGTACATATCCAAAGTGCTTTTTTAAAACTGCAGGCGTTAATGGACAATATCAAATTATTCAATTTAGATGCGCAGCGTTCTATTTATTTAGACGAGGATATTACTCTTGGAATGGGCTGGAATGGCGATATATTTATCGCTAAGCAAGAGAATTCTAATCTTGCTTTTATTTATCCAACAGAAGGATATATTGTGGCATTGGATTGCGTTGCTATTCCCAAAGGCGCAAAACATGTGGAGGCTGCTCATCGATTTATTGATTTTATTTTGCGGGGTTCTGTTGCAAAAGAAATTAGTGAGAGTACAGGGTTTTCGACACCGAATATTGTCGGGAGAGGGTTGTTACCGGATAACATCCGCAATGATGAAATTTTGTACCCCAACGCCGAAATTTTGAAGCGGGCACATTTGTTGACGGATGTCGGGGAGCTTGCTCCCCTGTATGAAAAATATTACGAACTTTTAAAACTTGAAACGAGGTAAGGAGCTAGTCGGAATTAAACGTCTTGCTGATAAATTCGGCTTCTGTTTGGGGTTGACAAGCGAGAATGCTGTCCACACTTTGGCCAATGGTTGCAGCAGAAACCTTTATGTTAGCAATCAGCGCATTGTGCTCTGGTTCGCTGGCATTGGAAGCTGCTGTGATAGTTTGTAAGGCATCATCAAACCAGCGCTTTGCTTCGGCTTGGTTTTGCGGAACCCCTTTTGCACACAAATAAAATCGACCAATCTGAAATTTGATATTGGCTTGTTCAATTGGGTTTGCAGAAGGAAGATCAGCTCTATATTTTTTCATTGCATTCATATAAAAGGTGTTGGCAAGATCAGCACTGAGATGGGCGCTATTGCGGTAATAATCACCCAGTAAACGTTCAGCGCGCGGATCATTAACAGCGGTGACGTAAATACGAACGCCAGTCACAAATAATTCAATATGGAATGCGTAAATAAGCCCTATTAAAACAATTAAATAAATAATAAACGGAATGGTAGGGCACTTATTGTTACTTGAAGACATAGGTTGTTCTCCATGTAGTGAGGCAACTAAAACCCATAAAAGCATCTATAACCGAGTTCGTATTTAGTGTATGCAATAATTTACTACTTGACAATTATTCGATTTCAGCGATGATGATACTAGCACTTAGCCCAACCTTGTGTTAGGGTTATTTTTTTATGTAATGTGTTCTCATGAGCCAACGGTTAGGAGGCAAGAATAGATGAAGAGGAAAATGCACTCTAAGATAGCGACAGGATTTGTTAGCAGCTTAGCAATGGTTAGCTTAGCTATTAGTGGTAATGCGTTTGCAGACAAGGTGAAACACCAAAATAAAGTTGCCGCTAAACCAGCAGCAAAGGTTATTCATCATCATCACCGCAAACTCCATAAGTTACATAAAACGGCTGATGGATGGGAATTAGGACAGGGTTGGTTATTAACGTCTACCGGTGGGCTTTCTTATGTGCATCCAAATGATGATAGTTATTGGGTTAAGGTCAGTGGTACTGTGCGGTTAGATGAAACCGTATACATGGGAAATTATAGAGATAAAGGAACAGCCCAATTTCAAAGCGGCGCATTATTGCGTACTGCTGATCTCTATTTAGATGGTGGGCTGGGTAAAAATTGGGAATACACTATTTCATTAGATTTTGCTGAGAGTGCGGGTAGCCATTTTGGTTTTGGAGATACCTGGCTAGCTTATTCTGGCTTTATGGAAAATAACCAAGTGTTTGTTGGGCAGGTGGCCGGCAACTGGTTTGGTTTAGATAATTCCAACAGTACGAGTTGGAATGCGTTTCTAGAAAAAAGTATACAGTCCTCTGCTTTTTATATTGGCGATGGACTTGGGGTAATGACCGATTTTTGGTGGGACATGGGAGCAGTTACGTTAGTAGCAATGCAGCCTGAACAGGGCAGCAACGGTATCGCTGGCGTTCGTGATCGATGGAAAGGGACAGCGCGTGCGACCATTGCACCAAAACATGAAGCAGGTGATGTATGGCACTTTGGTGTTTCAGGCGCATGGCGTGAAATGATCAGCTCTTTGAATGGAACCGCTTTTCCAAATGCAGGGAATCCAACCGGCGGTGGGGTAAACTATACCGCGCGGCCACCAGCGCGTAGTCGGAATACCGTCGCGTTGTTGAATACTGCCTCGGGTAACGGTGGAGTGGACAGTGTATTAAATGGGCAAAATATTGTGGCCAACAATACTCGTCACTTTAACGTAGAAGCCGCAAGACAAGTCGGTCCTTTCATGTTAGAGGGCGAATATACGAACGTATTTGTTCACCGCATGTCGGGTTACCTAGGAACTTTAAGATTCTCTGGTTATAATGTGCAGTCCCGATATCTGTTAACCGGCGAATATCATCAATATGACGTACGTGATGGCCAATTTGGTGCAGTAAATCCGGTTGGTCCTTATGGCGCATTTGAAATTGCTGCTCGATACGACTTTGTTGACTTAAATAACAAAGACGTTCGGGGGGGCATGGAACATGATGTAACCGTAGGCTTTAATTGGTTTGTTAATAAACAAGTTCGGTTGTCTATGAATTATGTTCATGCTTCTATTCATCCGGCATTGGATGCTCAGCAACGCAACTTGGACATTATTGGGATGCGGGCTCAGATCCGGTTTAAATAACCCCCACCCCAACCCTCCCCCGCAAGCGGTAGAGGGTGTATTTTATCAGAAGGGCGGACTCAGCGGTCCGCCCCTACAGGTTTAATCATTGATTGTCGCTGATATCACCCCATCTTTTACCCTAACCTCTAATAAATCCCCAGCACTCACCTCTTTAATCGTTCGTACAATCATTCCGCTACTTTTTAAAGAAACAATGGCGTAGCCTCGATTTAACGTGGCAAGTGGGCTGACCGTTTCTAAAGTCCTTACTGCGTTCGTTAATACGAATGCTTTTTGTTTTAGGTATTGTCGTATTGCATTGTAAAAACGCGTGCGTAACGAAGTCAGTATAATTATTTGTTGTGCTATTTGGTGTCCTGGATGTCGTATGCGTTTTATCAGCCAATCTAGACGCTGCGATTCGTGTTGTAGATATTTGGTGATAGCATTAATGAGGCGTGTTTCTAGTTCCAAAAATTGTTTTAACCATTGGCTTTGGAGCGGAACAACCAATTCAGCTGCTGCAGAAGGGGTGGGAGCGCGTCTATCTCCGACCAAATCCGCAATGGTAAAATCAATTTCATGTCCTATTCCTGTGACGATGGGAAGCGTGCTTGCAAAGATAGCTCTTGCTACCATTTCTTCATTAAAAGGCCACAGATCTTCTAGACTGCCGCCTCCGCGCGCTAAGATTAAAATATCTGCGGCTTGATGAAAGTTTGCTAATTCAATGGCTTTAACAATTTCAAATTTGGCATCATTACCTTGAACTTTGGTTGGATAGAGAATGATAGGGATCTGAGGAAAGCGCCGCTGTAGTACGCTTAGAATGTCTCGTATGGCAGCCCCAGTCGGTGAAGTGATAATTCCGATTTGGCGAGGGAGGGTTGGTAGCGGTTTTTTCCATTTTTCTTCAAAGAGACCTTCTTTTTTTAATGTTGCAACGAGTGCTTCATAGGCCTTCCTCAGCAGACCATCTCCGGCCATTTCCATTTTATCAACGATCAATTGATAATCGCCTCGATCTGGATAGAGGCTGACCTTCGCTTCAATTTGCACCAGTAGACCATTTTGGGGCTGAAATGCCAATCCTATTGTGCGGTTGCGGAACATGGCGCAGCGGATCTGTGCTTTTTGATCTTTTAGGGAAAAATACAAATGTCCGGATGTAGGACGTGCTAAGTTAGATATTTCACCCTCCACCCAAATGGAAGGAAAGCAGTCCTCTAACAGCTTTTGCGCAGCTAAATTGAGTTCTGATACACTAAATACAACCTTTGACATATCCTGACACACTAATGATGTTAAAAATTATGTTAAATTTCAGTCATTCTACCGTATTCTGAGATCGAAGTGCAGCCTGAAAATCTAACCGATATTGATGACTACTGGATGCGTGAGGCATTAACGCTGGCTAAAGAGGCTGAAGCAATGGGTGAGGTACCGGTTGGTGCCTTGCTTGTTTTTAATAACGAGTGCATTGGTCGTGGTTGGAATCAGCCTATTATGACGCATGATCCCTCGGCGCATGCAGAAATCATGGCGATGCGGGCAGGAGCGCTTCATTTAAGTAACTACCGTTTGGTGAATACCACACTGTACGTGACCTTAGAACCCTGTTTGATGTGTGCTGGTGCAATGATACATGCACGCCTGCAGCGTTTAGTTTTTGGCGCACTTGATCCTAAAACCGGCGCTGCAGGAAGTGTATTTAATTTATTACAAGACAAACGGCTGAATCATCAGGTTATTTGTGAAGGCGGTGTGATGGAAAACGCTTGCAGAGAAATTTTGCAAGACTTTTTTAAGCGCCGTCGTTAAAAAGTTATCCACGAAATATTTGGATATAGCTGTGGATAACCTGGTGGAAAATGCGTTTGGGCCTTGTTATTCTAAGCTTCATAGGATTGTTCATTTTTTGTACAGGGAGGTGGGATAGTGGATAAGATAAGCTACGCAGAAATATTTGATCTTAATCCAGAAGAACGAAACTTACATATTTTGGTTTGTGCTCTGAAAGATAAAGAGGTGGATATTCCCCGTCTTGAGTATGTGGATCCGAGTGTACTACCGCACTTACCTTTTAGCGATCATAGTTTTGATTTGGTATTATGTCCAAATGTTTTATTTAACAATAAGACGGGACAGAGTGATGCCTATATTCGCGCGGTATTAGAAGAGCTGGCGAGAGTAGGAGGGGAAGTTCGTGTGCTTCCTTTGGTAGATGCAGCGGGGAAGCCATCTGAACATCTTGGGGCAGTGATAATGAGTTTACAAGAGCGAGGCATGGGAGTTGAATTGCGTCAGGTTCGGACTAAAGAACTCAACCGCATTCCAAATGCCATGTTGAGGGTATGGAATGCGGCTTGTTTGGTGAAGAATTAGTGAGTTTGATGAGGTTCTGGTAGCGTAATATTCAGTTCCAACACTGAGCAATTTTCGGTTCGCTGCAATTGTACATTGATTTGATCTTGATCAATGTGGACATATTTACAAATCACCGCCAATAATTCATTACGCATGCGAGGGAGAAAATCAATATCTCCACCGTCAGCACGCTCATGGGATAAAACGATTTGTAAACGTTCACGGGCAACTTTAGCAGAACGGCGGTTTGCACTTAATCCATCTAGGAATCGACTAAATATACTCATGCTGGACTCCTGTTCATTAGGCCTAATCCTTCTAATAATTTTGTCGTCCAGCCTTTTTCTTTCGTGATGACTTCTTGGCCGAGCAAACGGGAAATAGCTTGTTCATAGGCAGTTCTTGCATCACTGGGTGCGCCTAAGGTGACGGGAACACCACTGTTAGAAGCACTCAAAACCGCGGGAGATTCTGGGATAATGCCAAGCAATGGGATAGCTAAAATTTCTTGAACATCTTCCACACTCAACATTTCGCCTTTTAGAACGCGATTTTTTGCGTAGCGCGTCAATAACAAATGTTTGGGTATATCTAAGTTTTGTTCGGCGCGTTTGGTTTTGCTATTCAGAACACCAATAATACGATCGGAATCTCTGACAGAAGAAACTTCAGGATTGGTAACAATCACGGCTTCGTCAGCAAAATAGAGAGCCATTAATGCACCGCGCTCTATGCCAGCGGGTGAATCGCACACAATGTATTGAAATGTTTTACGTAATTCCGTTAAAACTTGTTCAACCCCTTCTTGGGTTAAAGCATCTTTATCACGCGTTTGCGATGCTGGTAGAATAAATAGTTTTTCATTGCGCTTGTCCTTGATGAGCGCTTGGCTGAGATTAGCATCATTTTGGATCACATTGACAAAGTCAAAAATAACCCGTCGTTCACAACCCATGATGAGATCAAGGTTTCGAAGACCAATATCAAAATCAACCACGACGGTTTTATAACCGCGATTGGCTAATTCAGCCCCGATAGCAGCACTAGTGGTAGTTTTACCTACGCCACCTTTGCCCGAAGTCACTACTATTACTTTTGAATCTGACTTACTCATGAAACCCTTCCAAATCAAATCGTTTGTATTGGTATGTATACTAAAGTGGACGAATATGCAAGCGGTTGCTTTCTAATGATATGTCAACGGCTTGTCGCCATACGGTTTGCTCCACATCTTCGCTGATTTTATATTGCCCGGCAATAGAAATCAGTTCAGCTTCCAGACTTTGACAAAAAATATGGGCGGATTCATCGCCGGTCACCCCAGCAAGTGCGCGACCTCTTAAAGGACCATAAACATGAATATTACCGTCTGCTAATAATTCTGAACCATGACTGACGGCAGCAAGCACAATTAAATCGCCACCCCGTACATAAATCTGTTGTCCAGACCGTACCGGTTCTGAGATAATTTTGGTATTGCTGCCTTTCATGTCGAGTTCTTCTGAATGCGTGGTTGCTTTTGTGGCGGAAATTAGTTTTTTGACGGCAGGTTCAGCGTTTATTTCTTTTCCATTGTCGTGAATAATAGCTAAGCCCTCTCGTGCGGCCAGCGCTTGTTCGTCGGCGCTTCCGCCTTTAATCCCGACAGGGATAAGTTTCTTCTGCGTTAAAATAGAGACGAGCTTTTTAAAGTCTAAAGGTGAAGATGTATGCGCGAGTTTTTGCAAATCAATAACCACGGGCGCATGATGAAAAAATTTGGGGGCTTGATCAATTTTTGCGATTAATTGTTGTTCAAAAGCCGTCAAATTGTTACTCAGTAATTGTAATGCAGTGAGGGGATAAAGTCCCCCTTTTAGCTGAAATGTTAAACTGGTTTCATAAGTGGAGTTGGTGTGATTTGCCATTTTGTACCTCGCAATCGAAGAAAAATATTATCTGTTTTCTATCTTACTGTCAAATCGAGCAGGATAGAATATGGGTTTGGCTTCTGAATATTATATAGAGGAAAATTCGATGCGTCACAAACAATCCGCTTTTTCGCTGATAGAAGTTTTAATCGCCTTGTTGATATTATCCATTGGTGTGATGGCCGCTGCCAAAATGGCAATAGAGAGTTCCAGTTGTTATCGTAAAGCTGAATTGCATCAAAGTGTCACTTTGCTTGCGAGATCCATCATGAGTGCATTGTATAGCGATGTGGAAGGAGAAGCGGAATTTACCAGGTCCGAATATTGGCAAACAAAGTTAGAAAAACTATATCCGAGCGGTCGTTTAGCGATAAAAAAAGTGGTGGAAGCAGAACAATGGTTTTACATCATTACCATTCAGTTGGACGCAAACGATGCATCGTTGATGGTATGGAAGATAGGGATCGAGGCAGTAGTTTAGTTCAGCTTCTCATAGGTCTTTTACTGAGTGCTTTTCTGATTGCGGGAGCTTTGCAGTGGTTTGTGCATTTGAAGAAAACCTTGCAAACGCAGAAGTCTCGAGCACTATCGCTTGAGAGCGAAAGAACCATGGTTCAATATCTCATCTCAGATTTAAAGAACGCCGGCTATCGAGGTTGCCGGACGCAGGATAGCCAATTTCCTGTGCGACGAAATTTCATCGATTTTGGTGAAAAAACTCGCTATTTTCGATTGGATAGAATAGTATATGGTTTTCAGGCAACCCCTGGAAAATGTCAGGGTCGAATGCCTGCTACCGTCTGTAAGCGGCTAAAAGAAAATTCCGATCTGCTGGTTATTCATAATGTACCAGGCAAACATTTCAATCTCCGTCAAAGCATGCACACTCCAAGTGATGACCTCTATAGTTACTGGAATCAACCCATTTCTAAAGATGCGATGGTATTAATCTCCGATTGCCACCAAGGGGATGTCTTTATCGCTTCAGACGTGAACGGTGAGAGAATAAGTCATGGAACCAGTGACAATGAAACCAATCAACTCAGCAAAAATTATCCGAAAAATACCGAAGCGGTAGAATTACTAACGCTGGCTTATTATTTAGGCATTCCTCTGCGCCATGAGAAAAACTCACCTATGCCTTTGCACTATTCCTTGTATAGAGATGATCTTCAACACGAAGCAGAGGAAATTTTAGAAGGAATTATCGATTTTCAAGTACAGTATATTTTTCATGATGTTTCAAACGATGTTCGCCTTGTTTCAGCAGATAAGATAGCAGAACATGAATGGCCAGCCGTTTCGGGAATACAATTGAAAATCAAAACCATCACAAATCAAGAATGGGAGGTAATGGGTGAAATACGAAATTGGCAGCGTGTTCGTTGTGGTGCTGATTATGCTCTCTGCAATGTCGTTGTTGTCGGTACATCTGATCGGGCAGGGGATACTTAGCACTAAATTATCTAACCGTTTTCAGGCAGAGCTGGATGCAGAAGTTGCAGCGGACCATCAATTGTTATTGCTTGAACGTGACTTTAAAAAAGATCCTTTATCACATTTAGATAAAAAAGTATCTTTTATCGCTGATGATCTCGCTTTTGGTTATGATGAAGGTGTCGATATTTTTAAAATCACAAAACCACCTCTTCAAAGTATGCTTGCCATTCGAACAGCAGATGAACATATTCTCAATTGGACTGGAAATTGTTATTGTGATGTTCTGAATTGTCATGCATGGCGTTCTAAAGAACAGGAAGAACGAGAGGGAAAAGGGATGGTTTCTGTGCGCGTTAGGGCGCCACAATCTAAAGCATTTGAAAACTTACTCAATTATCAGCAGTTTCAGTTAAAATACCAAAAGAGACCGGTTAGAGTATTTGGATTATTTAATGATATCACACATCAAAAAGCAGTTTTAAGAGAGGTGTCAGATAATCCGAATGCCCGATTTACCTCATACCAATTACCCTTTGCACTTGAAACCGGTTCACTATTCGTGACCGATATCTATTTTGAGCATGATTGGCATACGGTATTAATCTTAACGGTGAAAGCGCGTGGTAGGGAGCGAGGGTCGATTTTAATTTTTGATATTAGTGATCCCAAGCAGTCGTTAACACCTTGGCTGTATAAAGAATGGGAGGGCGGGTGCATTTTGAAGGGAGGTGGCGTCATCGTGCGAGATAAGGTGAAGGGGTTTGGTATAGCGTGGGTAGGCAGCCTATATGATCATGGCATTTTACAAATTTTATGGTTTGATGATCCAAAGCAGTTCTTTCAATTGAAAGTTGGGGCAAAAAGCTTAACTTTTGTATCGGCGATTGATAGCAACAAAGAAGGATGGACAAATCGAATCTATGCAGCGGATGATCATACGCTATGGCGTTTTGAGACAAAGACGCGGTGCGTCAAAAAATTGACAGATATTGAGTTGATCTCCGCAATGCGCATTGTGCCTGATCCTAAGCAAAGAGCAGATCAAATATATTTTCTCGGAAAAGGGATGATGGGGAAAGGATTGTATATGGTGCGGGATCTTTCTTCGATGGATAATTTTATTAGTATACCGCAGTTGATAAAGGGTGGGGATTTCACCAATTTATTTATTCGATCAGGAAGTATTATATTAATCCCTGCAAAAAATACTTTGCAGGATCCAAATGATCGGGTACTATTGGAAGCGGTGGTCTGGGATCCTAAACATGAGCAAGAAGTATATTTCACTTTGAACTCAAGTTGCCAACTTAAAAGTTTAGTGATTCGCAATAATAATGGCAAGTATGCCCGGTTGTTATGGCGTAAGTTGTCATCGAGGTTGCGTGATTAAATGATGTTATATAAAGTTTGACAGAGTTGGTTGAGATGTGTATTGTTAATTTCTTGATGTTTGATGTGGCAAATATTAAAAAGATCTGCTAGCATCTAACACGATGGTGGACTAATCACGAATGAGTGGATTGTATACGTAATAACACAGGTTCATTGGGCCTTAAACGCGTGTCTAGTTAGGAGAGAGTGTTCATGAAGAAGCGTTCAACAAAATTGAAATGGATAGGGGCAACCCTTGCAGGCTTAGGGGCGCTAGCAGTTAGCAGCGGCGCGATGGCTAATAAACATGAGCACCATGCAGAGCCGCACGGTATGAAAGCGGAATCAGATGGTGGCTTGATGGTATTTAGCCCCAGTGATAGCACATATTGGTTTGAATTAGGCGGCCGTTTGGCATTTGACGAAACCCAATTCGCTGGCGGCTATCAAGATAAGAATGGAGATTTCCCAAGTGGTGGAAATATTCGTTATGCTCGCTTGAAGTTTGCTGGTGGCGTAGGTGAGTATCTTACCTACAACCTAACCCTAAACTTTAACGAATCATCCACTCGTGGGCAAAATGCTACTAACGTAGATTTTGAAGATGCTTGGCTGGCAGCTTGCTCTGAGTACTCGGGCGCAATTGACAGAGCGAGCATTCGCTTTGGTCAATACACACCGCCAACATCGATTGATGATTGGGGCAATTATGGTACCGTTAACGATAACTTCTTCTTAGAATCATCGTTAGCTACCAAGGCTTTTGCTCGCCCAACTAAAGTCATTGGTCTTTGGGTAGATGCGACTGCGTTTGATATGTTTGCATTAAGCATGTCTGCGCATCAGCCAAGACAAAATAACACTGGGATTGCAAATAATACCGACTCTGCCAATAACTACCTAAATCCAGGTCGTTCTGACAGATTGGGTGGAAATGTTAGATTAACTTTTGCACCAGTACATACGGAAGATACGGTGTATCACTTAGGTGTAATAGGTCGATATCAATCGATGAACAACGTGGTTTCCGGAGCGCCAGTTTACCAGGCTAATTTTTTCTCAGTTGCGCCAGAAGCAAGAGCGCGTAACACCAATCAAGTAGTGAATACCGGCAACATTAGAGCCAGAAGCTTCAACGTTGTCACGGGTGAAGCGTTAGCGATGTGGGGACCTGCTTGGATTGAAGGGGAATACTCTCAAGCCAACGTTCAACGCGTTCCAACTATAACGGTTGCTAATTCTGGTAACAATCCGGAGTTCAACAGCTGGCATATCCAAGGCGGTTATGTGATTACCGGTGAATCTCGGGTGTATGATTTCGTATCGGGAACGCTGCGTAATCCAAAACCTGCGGATCGCTGCGGTGCATGGGAAGTTTTAGCAAGATTCAGTTATGTTAACTTAGTAGATAGAAATATTTACGGTGGAAGCGAACATAACGCATCATTAGGTCTTAACTGGTTTGTGAATGAGAATGTTAGAATTGCTGCGAATTATATTCGGGCTAACATTCGAGCCACAAGCAGCACGACTCCAGGTACGGCACCGGCAGGTCCGCCAACCCTACCAACCAAACGTCAGCTGGATATCTTCGGCTTACGGTTCGGGGTGGAGTTCTAAGACTCTCTTAGATTGAAGCACGACGTTATTAGTTAATGCCCTATCGCAAGATGGGGCATTTTTTTATGAGTAACTGGTAGATTTGCATAACTTATCATAGACTGACAGTATGCTGAAAAAATCAATTTTGAGATGGGTACAGTTCTTTACGCTTTTCACAGCGGTTATTTCCTTATTTGGCTGTGTGGGCCAGCCAAAATCAGTTGATCCTATGGAAGCATGGAATCGAGGTGTGTTTGGATTTAACAAAAAAGCCGATCGTTATGTTATTAACCCAGTCACCAGAGCCTATGAGGCACTGATCCCAAAGCCCGTTCAGTTGATGGTGAGTAACGTTTTACAGACAATCCTAGAAATTCCGAACATTGGAAACGATATTTTACAGGGTAATTTATCCTATGCCCGGCATGATGCGGCTCGTTTTATTTTGAACGTTACGTGGGGTTTTGGTGGATTATTTGATGCGGCGGGTAGAGCAAAAATGGAAAAACGCACGCAAGATTTTGGCTTAACTCTGGCGAAGTGGGGTTATACAGAGGCCAGTTACGTTGTATTGCCTATCCTTGGACCCAGCACAGTTCGTGATACGGTAGGATTAGGGGTCACCTATTTCATGTGGCCTCCGAGTTATTTGAAATCCACTTCAGCCAGAAATGCGATTTTAGTGGCTAAATATATCGACATTCGGGTTCCATTGTTAAAAGTCGAGCCGGCAAGGGAAGAAGCGCTTGATGAATATGCATTTGTAAGAGATGCTTATTTACAACATCGCCATTATAAAATGAGTGGTGAAAATATCTCAACTGCTATAGGAACAGGAGCCTTTCCGGATACAACCGCCAATGAAATTTCAACAGGTACTTCTGGCCCAATTTTGGAAGGACCTCCTCCTTAACTTATGATGCAACTTCCGTTAACGGCTAGAATTTTATTTATTGATGATGACGCAGCGCTTCGAAAAGAGGTCAAGGAATATTTTGAAGATAGCGGTTTTACGCTATTAGAAGCTGAAAACGGCCAGGAAGGATTAGCCGTTTTTCATGCCGAAAACCCGGATATTGTCGTGACCGATTTGCAAATGCCAGTTTTAGGCGGTCTAGCAGTTTTGCAAACCTTAGCCAAAGAATTTCCTGAAAAACCTGTTTTAGTGATTTCAGAGGCGGGTGGGTTAGATGATGTCATTCAGGCATTAAGAATAGGGGCCTGGGATTACTTAACCAAACCCATTATTCAGATCCCAGTTCTAGAGCACGCGGTCTGCAGAGCCCTAGAACGCTCTAGATTAATTGAAGAAAATAAAATTTATAGACGCGAATTAGAATTAGCAAACCAAGCGCTTAAAAAGAGTTTAGATATTTTAGAACAAGATCAAGAGGCTGGGCGTAGCGTTCAAATGCGGCTTTTACCGGAGCAAGGAACGGTCTTTGGCGCTTATCATTTTAGTCATAATGTCGCTCCTTCTTTATATTTAAGCGGGGATTTTGTTGATTATTTTAAGATCAACGATAATCAATTTGGGTTTTATATTGCGGATGTATCAGGGCATGGTGCATCCTCGGCATTTGTCACGGTACTGTTAAAAAGCGCCATGAGCCAGATCTTAGGACGTTATCAAGCGCGGCAAGATGATCTCATTTTGCAGCCCGATAAAGTATTATCCAGTGTCAGTGCAGAAATTCATTCTGCCAAATTGGGTAAATATTTAACCATGATTTATGGCGTAGTGGATTTGGCTAAAAATGAATTTACGTATAGCATTGGAGGGCATTATCCTAACCCCATATTGTTAGAAAATGGGAAGGCACGCTTTTTGGAAGGCAAAGGTTTTCCGGTTGGGATCATGAAAACAGCAACCTATCAAAGCCATATGGTTCCCATCGGTAAAGATGCCCGTTTATTGATGTTTTCCGACGGAATTGCCGAAATCTTACCTGAAAAAGATATGGAAGCCAAAGATAAATTATTATTGTCTATGGTCACCGAAGGTAATGGCAGCATCGAATATTTTATCGATAAATTAGGTCTGCAAAATAAAAAAGGCCTGCCCGATGATGTCACCATTCTTGCGCTTTGGCATACGGCTTAATTTCTTGCGTATCACCTACATAGATGATCAAAATAATCAATGCGTTGGGTGAGGGAGTATTATTTTAAATGCATCACCATTTCGTATTCATCTGGATTATCCATTGGTAGAATTTCTGCTTTCGCGTTATAAACTAAAGGATAATTCACTTTGCCATGGCCAAATTTGTCGGTTTTATAAACAGGAATGTTGGATTCTTCCGCAAATCTTTCTAATGCAATTGTAACATGTTCGGGATGTGGAGCATTGGTAAATTCGCCAAAGAGAATGGCTTTAACGCCTTTTAGAATACCGGCTTGTTGCAAATGGTGGAGCGATCGATCAACTTGATAACCTTTAACGTTAACATCCTCAATAAAGAGGATTTTGCCTGCGGTTTTAATTTGCCAATGGGTACCGAGGCTATTTTCGATTAACGTTAAATTGCCGCCCGTTAATCTGCCTGTAATAGTTTTCTCTTTTTGCGCTTCTCTGTTTAAAGGAATGAGGTTGCTAAAGCGTTGAGTGGTTACGCGCTTAGCGACAATATCGGCAATCCTTAAAAAGTTTTCGGGATCCAGATGGGGATTTAATAGTTCCTTTAACGCAGCACCATGAATCGTTTTCCAACGCCATTGCTGCGATAAAAATAAATGTAGGGCGGTGTTATCACTAAATCCTATAAAAACCTTTTCTTTTTTAGGAATAGGAAACGTTCGTAATTTATCGAGTAATCGAGCGCTGCCATAGCCGCCGCTTAAACACCAGATAATGGTATTGACAGAACGATCATATAATGCGCTTTTTAATTGTTGAAAGCGTTTTTTATCGTTTACAGAATGAAAAATAATATCTTGTGCGATGACATTATCTGGAATTTGGATGTTTAATTCTGCAAAGGAGCGCAGCGCTTCAATTTGATCAGGATGGATACCGGAAGCAGGAGCCACCATTTTAATGGTTTTGCCTTTAAAGTCGTCGTGAAATTGTTTATCGGCAATGGCAGGATTACGTCCGATCTTTTCGTGTGGTGTTGTTGCACATCCTGTGATAATCATCAGAACCCCCAAAATTAGTCCTTGTTTATAGTATTGCATAAAATCTCTTAAATATCTAAACGTTAAAGCGAAAATGCATGATATCGCCTTCACGTACGATGTAGTCTTTACCTTCTAATCGCCACTTTCCGGCATCTTTGGCGCCTTGTTCGCCCCGATAGGTAATAAAATCTTCATAACTAATCACTTCCGCACGAATAAACCCCTTCTCAAAATCGGTATGAATGACCCCGGCTGCTTCAGGAGCGGTTGCACCAATAGGGATCGTCCATGCACGCACTTCTTTAACGCCAGCGGTAAAATAAATACCTAACTGCAGTAACTGATGTCCAGCGCGAATGAGGCGATCAAGTCCTGGTTCTGTTAACCCCAGATCTGTTAGAAATTCTAATTTTTCAGCTGGAGTGAGATCGATTATTTCAGATTCAATGGCAGCGCATACGGGTACCACCACTGCATTTTCTCTCGTGGCTATTTTTTCAACGATGGTTAAATAAGGATTATCTTTAAAACCTTGTTCATCGACATTGGCAATGTACATCACAGGTTTTGCCGTCAGTAAATGCAATGATTTAATAATGTCTTTATCGATGGGATCGACTGTAAAGGTTCTTGCTGGGTTTCCAGCATTGATATGTTCTTTTAACTTTTCAACGAGTTCTTTCTCATGGATAGCTGTTTTGTGCCCGCTTCTTGCATTTTTTAGAGCGCGGCTTAAACCGCGTTCAATGGTATCGAGATCGGCTAGCATGAGCTCGGTATTGATAATCTCAATATCACCGGCAGGATCAATTTTTCCACCGACATGGATAATATCCGGATTATCAAAACACCTTACCACATGCGCAATGGCATCGGTTTCGCGAATAGTGGCTAAAAATTGATTGCCTAATCCTTCGCCTTTAGATGCACCTTTTACCAATCCGGCAATATCAACAAATTCCATGGTGGTTGGCAAAACGCGTTCGGGTTTTACAATAGCCGCCAGCGCATCTAATCTTGGATCCGGTACTAACACGCGGCCGACATTGGGTTCAATAGTGCAAAAGGGATAATTTTGTGCGGCAATCCCAGCTTTGGTTAATGCATTAAATAAGGTCGACTTTCCGACATTTGGAAGACCAACAATTCCACAATTAAAGCCCATTAATATTCCGCCTTTTTGTGAGATTCTGTAGATGAACGGTTAATCAATTCTTGCAATTTGGTAATGGCTTCTTGAATGACCATCTTAATTTTTTGTTTGTCTTCTTTCGATGGTTTCGTGAGGACGTAGTTACTGACATCATCTTTATGTCCGGGATGTCCAATGCCAATCCGAATTCTTTGAAATTCACGGGTGCCAAGGTGGTGTATGATATCTTTCAGTCCATTATGGCCAGCGTGACCACCCCCAATCTTAAATTGAAAATCCCCGGGGGGGAGATCTAATTCATCATGCGCAATGATAATGGTTTCAGCAGGAATCTGATAATATTTTGCAATAGCGCCAACTGCGGAGCCGCTGTGGTTCATGTAGGTATTTGGCAGAAATATTTTAAATTCTTTGCCGCTAAAAGACCATTGTGTTACCCGAGCATGAAATTTGGGTTCTACTTTAAGAGAGAGTCGATATTGTTGACAGAGCGATTCTACCAACCACGCGCCAGCATTATGGCGCGTGTCAGCATATTCTGCGCCAGGGTTTCCTAGCCCAACAATGAGTTGAATGCTCTGTCCCTTGAGGGTCACAATTACTTGCCTTTACTCTTCTCTTTATCGTGATGGGCAGATTCATCGGGAGCTGTTTCAGAACTTTCTGCTTTAGCAGTAGGGGTTGTACCAGTAGCTTCTTTCCCTTTAGGTAAAACTTCTGTTTCAACGGTTTCTTCGACAACCACTTCTGGTTCAATTTCAGTGCGCGGCAAATGAATACTGACCACCGCGTGATCATGATCTGGATCCTGTCCATGTGCCAATGCCAGCAATTCGACACCTTTGGGTATTTTAAGCTGAGTCAAATGGATAGATTCATCCAACTTTAGGTTGGAGACATCAACACTAATGGATTCAGGCAGATCGCCTGGCAGGCAGCGGATTTCTAGGCTATTCAGCCGATGGCTGATAATGGCGCCATTGATAATCGCTTGGTTTTCCGCTTCGCCAATAAAGTGCAGCGGAACGTGCATGGTAATGGGATGTTTGGCGCTGATGCGTAAAAAATCCGCATGGAAAATCGCCTTTTTGTAGTGATGGCGTTGCAGATCCTTTAACACTGCCTTTTGCTTTTTACCCTCAATATTCAAGGTAAGAATATGGGAATAAAAGGCATCATTTTCCAGAGCATGCATCAATTTTTTGTGATCGAGCATGATTGAGATGGGATCTTCATCCCCTCCATATAAAATGGCTGGTATTTTGTCTTGCGTACGACGTAGGCGGCGGCTCGCACCTTTCCCCTGGTCGAGGCGCAATTCTGCGTTTAATTCAAAGCTTTTCGCAGTCATGTAGCGTCTCCTAAAGGTTGATGGGCATTCCCTTTTCCGCGACCAGAAAAAGGGGAAATATTGGGTTAAAAACCCAGATGCAGCACTATACCTGAAGATGTGGATAAATGCAATCATATAATTAGTTAACATACTTTTTGTTATCCTGATACCGCAATTTTGCACCCGAATAACAAGTTGACAGACTTAATTTTTCCCCCCTACACTCCGCTCAATGAAGAGAGAAAGGCGATAACAAAAATGCAAAACACAAATCACAAAACCAGCGGAAATTACCGTCGTTTTAAGCTTATTACCTTTGTATTCATTTTGAGTATTTTGGTTGTTCTTGCCGGGTATTTTTTACTGCCGATCTCTTTATTTGCGAATAAAACAGCGGATATAGAAACGCTTATTCAAAATACCCTGTCAAATTCAAGTATTGGCATGGTGGTTATGGATGCAAAAACGGGTCAACTTCTTTGGTATTACGGCGCGCCTGTCGCCGCTATCAAGGTAGTTTATTTGTAATAAAAGATTGGTAAGGGAAGAAAATTTAAGAAATTGGGGGTTAAGTATGGAAAACGCTGAAATCGAAGAAGTTGAAGATGAAATATGGGAACCTTGTATAAAATGTGGTGATAAACGTTTAATGGCATATTGGGATGATGAATTAGAATCTTATATTTATTTCACTGAGGAAGCTATTTGTACTAAATGTGAAACATTTGTTAAGATTGCAGAAACTGCCTAAATATTCATTTCATTTATCAGGATTTTCCGAATGCGATGGTGACCTTAGAACGTGGGGGATGTTGCGTTAATTTGCCAACAAAACCACTAATTTCTACTAATGCATTGAGGTCAATTCCCGTTTCAATCCCTAATCCATTTAAGAGATAAAGCACATCTTCTGTTGCGACATTACCGGCTGCGCCTCTTGCGTAAGGACAACCCCCAAGTCCCGTAATGGAACTATCGATGATCGAAATGCCAAGCTCAAGACACGCGTAAATATTGGCTAATGCTTGGCCATAGGTGTCATGAAAATGAATAGCTAAGTGAGATAATGGCACGTATTTTACGACAGTTTTGATGAGTGTTTGCGCGTGATGAGGCGTTCCGATCCCAATCGTGTCGGCAAGAGAAATTTCAGAACAACCCATTTTAAATAAACGTTTCGCTAGTTTTGCAACAATTTCAGGCGAAATATATCCTTCATAGGGACAACCAAGACTGCATGAAAGATAACCGCGTACAGGAATTGTTTTGAGGTTTGCTATTGCTAATATCTCTTTTATTCTTTGAATGCTTTCTTCAATAGAACACTCCGTATTTCTGCTTGAAAACGTTTCAGATGCTGCACACAGTACGGCTACTTCTTTGACACCTGCCTGTAAGGCAAGTTCTAATCCTTGAACATTCGGGACAATAACAGGAAAACGGATCTTGTTTGATTTTTTAATCCCAGCGAATACTTGAGCGCCATCGGCTAATTGTGGGATACGTTTTGGCGAAACAAAGCTCGTTACTTCAATGGTATTAAGTCCCGTTTTTGCTAATCGATCAATCAATTCAATTTTTTGTGCAGTTGGAATGATCATTTTTTCATTTTGAAAACCGTCTCGTGGACCGACTTCAACGATACGTACTTGTTTTGGAAATTTTACCATATAGGCCTTCTGTTTCGGATAAATGGTATCAGGGAAGTATTGTTACGCATCCTCTAAGTGTAATCTATTTTAGGAGTTTTTTAAGATATGGCCAGACGTTTTCTAAAATACGGGGTTGCCCAAGGGCATTGGGATGCAATTGATCGGCTTGCATCAAAGTCGGATCAAGCGCAATGTCTTTTAATAAAAAAGGGACTGTTATTAAGTGACGCCGCTTCATGATATCCTTATAAACATTTTCAAATTGGGTGCGATAAATTGGGCCATAATTGACAGGTATAAGAAGGCCAACTAACAACACTTTTGCATGAGTTTGTTCTGCTAGGGTTACCATATTATTCAGGTTCTTTTGAATCAAAGAGACAGGTAGTCCGCGTAGACCATCATTAGCCCCCAATGCTATAATCACTATCTTGGGGCGATAGTGTAAGAGAGCAGCGGGGAGTTTTTCTAATCCTTGGCTGGTCGTATCTCCGCCCATGCTAATATTGATGACTTGATAGAGAAATCCTTGTTGTTTCAACCGCGCTTGTAGCAACGTTACCCAACCCTTGTCGGGTTCGATTCCATAAGCGCTGCTGAGGCTATCACCAACGACCAACAGGGTGGGTGGATTTGCGGTTGCCGCAAAAACCGTGCTGCAAAAAACCGAAAGACAAAGTAACAATAGGAATCGACAAAATATGCTCATCTGTGCAGAACACCTCACTAAACGGGTAACACTCGGATTAGAGTCAATCACCATTTTACAAGATGTTTCTCTAAATATCGACCAAGGCGAAAGTGTTGCTATTGTTGGCGTATCGGGTTCGGGAAAATCGACGTTATTAGGTTTGTTGGCAGGGCTTGATCTGCCGACTACCGGTTGTGTAATTTTTGAGGGTAAGGATTTGAATCAGTTAAATGAAGATAAGCGCGCAAAAATTCGCGCAAAACAGATAGGATTTGTTTTTCAAAGTTTTCATTTGTTATCGAATTTGACGGCATTGGAAAATGTCATGCTTCCTTTAGAAATCAATAATATGAAACAGGCTGAACAAAAAGCGAGTATGCTTTTAGAACAAGTGGGGTTAACAGATCGTTTCCATCATTATCCACGACAACTTTCGGGTGGAGAACAACAGCGTGTTGCGATTGCGAGAGCTTTTGCAACAGAGCCGCGCGTATTATTTGCCGATGAGCCGACTGGAAATCTCGATCAAGCAACCGCCGCCGTCATTATCGATTTATTATTTGATTTAAATCAACGTCACCATACTGCTTTAGTGTGTGTTACCCATGATCCCATTTTGGGAGAACGCTGTCAGCGTGTACATCACTTGGCAGGCGGGCATTTAATAAAATGAGATGGACGTTCTGGAAAAGCGGCGAACTACAATTAATGGCGTTTGCTATTTTTATCTCTGTTCTCTCGATGACTTCTATTGCGTTTGTGGTTCAAGCTTTACAAACCGGTCTTGAAGATAAGCGCGGCGCATTATTAGGAAGCGATCGTGCCATCATTTCACCCACACCACTGAACCCAGCACTCTCTGAAAAGGCCAAAAATCTTAATTTGAATGTCACAACGACCGTCAGCTTCTTGAGTATGTTAGTTCATGGCAACGATTTAGCGTTGGCCGATGTGTGCGCGGTAGAGAAGGGTTACCCCTTGCGCGGGCAATTACGCACCGCTTTGAATGTAAACATGCCGGATGAAATCACGAATGGGATCCCAGCACCCGGAACGTTGTGGTTAGATGCGCGTCTTTTTGCTTTGCTAAATATAAGCGCGGGAGACAATGTAACATTAGGAACAGCCAACTTTAAAGCGACACGCGTATTAACCAGCGAGCCGGATAGAACGGCAGAAGGCGTCAGTCTTGGGCCATGGGCATTGATGAATGAAGCCGATCTGTTGAAAACCGGCATTATTCAACCAGGGAGTAAAGTTACTTATAAATTATTAATCGCGGGCAGTGAAGATAAATTAAATCAATGGGAACCTTGGGTAAAATCACAATTATTACCAAGTCAGCAGTGGATGGATACGCGTCACAGCCGCCCAATCGTTAATTTGGTGGTTGATCGGGTGAATCATTATTTAGGTTTGGTTTTTTTAATCAATATGAGTCTAGCAGGTATTGCCATTGCCATGGCTTTAAGACAATTTACACAAAGACAGTGGGATACAGTGGCCATATTACGTTGTTTTGGCGCGAGCGGATCGTGGATCTTATGGCACTATGGTTCTAGCTTGGTACTGCTCGGTCTCTTATTTGGCGGGCTTGGAATCTTAGCCGGTTATGGAGTTCAGGCCTATCTCATCCAAGCTTTTTTTAAAGATTGGTTGACCGTTGCAACGGGTCAAGCACTCGTTTTCCCATTACTGATTGGGCTTTTGACGGCATTGATTTTATTATTCGGGTTTGCGCTACCCCCTATTTTTGGTTTGCGCCAGATCTCACCGTTACGGGTTTTGCGCCGTGATATGCCAGCACCGGTATTGAATCAATACATCTCTTTTAGTATGGCAATTGCTGCCATTGTAGGCTTAATCATACTACAAACGCGCGATGTGGATTTGATGGGCCCGCTGATTGTATTAACGCTCATCGGATGTATGGTCATGTGGGGCGTTATTTATATTATATTGTGCGGGGTTTCACGGTCTGCGGGATTTTTTAGGGTTGCCTTCGCACTGAATCTGCGTAATATCGGACGCCGTGCAAAAGATAACACGTTGGCCGTTTTATCTTTTTCCCTAGTCTTGGGGTTATTGGCCAGCTTGTACTTGGTAAAAGGAGACTTATTAAAAACTTGGCAGGATGAGGTGCCTTTAGATGCGCCAAATTATTTTGTATTAAACCTACCACCTTCGCAAATAACGGCTTTTCAAAAACTGCTACAGAATAATAAGATTGAAAGTTCCGTTTTGTATCCGATGATGGTCAGCCGCTTAATGGCGGTGAATAATGATCCCGTTGAAATGGTGAATGATCCTTTATCGCAAAAAAGAACTTTTAACCGTCTCTTAAATATTACCTGGACAGGGCAATTACCTCCGGATAATCAAATGTTGGTAGGGCAGTGGTTTACGGAAAAAAACCAGGGTGAGTTAGTGGTTTCAATTGAACAGGGGTTTGCCGATCGTTTAAAGATCAAAGAGGGGGATACGCTGACTTTACAGATAGATGAAAAAGTATTAACGCCTAGGATCATCAGTATTCGCAAGGTCAACTGGAATTCTTTTCATCCGAATTTTTTTGTGATCTTCCCGCCCGGGGTGATTGATAAACTGCCAAACATTTACATGACAAGCTTTTATTTAGCCAAGTCTGAAATAAATTTTTTAAAAATCTTAGTGCAGAATTTTCCGATGGTGAATATCATTGACATTCAAACGCTCATCTCTCAATTGCGATTTTTTATCCATGTCGTTGCCGACGCCATACAATATTTGTGGCTTTTCACCATTTTGATCAGTTTCATTTTGCTTTTTGCAACCATTGCCGCCACCTTAACTCAACGCAAAGAAGAAGCGATTTTATTACGCGCTTTAGGGGTTGGAAATCGACAATTGTTACAGATATTATTATCTGAATTTGCAGTATTAGGGTTTATTGCTGGCGCGATTGGGATCTGCAGTGCTAACATATTATTGTATTGGTTTGCGCCTAAATTTTTTAATTTACCATATCGTTTAGACAGTACGTTATTAGTGTTAATACCGCTTTTGGGGATGTTTTTGGTGGGACTTGGCGGCTGGCTAGGTACGAGACAGGTTTTTTTAACGCCGCCCTTGCATTTATTAAGAGAAGGTTAATAGTCAATGAAAAAAATGTTGCGTAAAAAAGATGGCAGTGAAATTGCTTATCATAAAATCGATCGCACGAAGCCAGATCTGCCTGGGGTTGTATTTTTAGGCGGTTTTCACTCAGATATGAGCGGTTCGAAGGCATGTTATCTAGAAGCATGCTGTAAGCGTTGGGGAAATGCCTATGTGCGCTTCGATTATTTTGCGCATGGAGAAACACCAGGGGATTTTGCGCAAGGCACCATTGGCCGATGGTTAGATGATACTTTGGCAATTATAGATGAATTAACCGAAGGTCCACAAATTTTGGTCGGCTCTAGTATGGGCGGTTGGATCATGCTATTGGCAACGCTGAAAAGGCTTGCTCGCGTTAAAGGGTTAGTCGGGATCGCTGCTGCACCCGATTTTTTGGATGATATTGAACGTTTATCAATCGATCAACATCAAGCGTTAGTCAAGCATGGGGTATGTTATATTCCAGCAGCAGAAGGCGATCCTTATCCCATCACAGAAAATTTAGTGACAGAAGGCAGAAATCATCGGGTATTAACAGCCCCCATTGCTATTCATTGTCCTGTGCGCTTACTACATGGATTAGCCGATCCCGATGTGCCATGGCAAAAATCGATAGAGATTTCTGAACTTATCCTCTCAGAGGATGTTATCGTGACGCTGATTAAAGATGGAGATCATCGATTATCCAATGACCAACAATTGAAGATCTTAGGCGATACGGTGTTTGGGCTTTTTAACTGATCTTAAGTATTTTTTTCTTTCTTTTTCTGCAAATCGTTCAATGGCGTAGCGTAAAGTCGTTCTTGGCATCACAGGATGATGGGTTTTTAGAAATGTTTTTAAGGCTTTTATATCCCGTTTGCCGACTTCACGCAGCATCCATCCAGTTGCTTTATGGATCAAATCTTCTTCATCTTTTAATAATAATCCAGCTAATTTTAAAGTATCTTGGAGTTTATTCTTTCGAATAAACCACCACGTAGAAACGATTGCAATCCGGCGATCCCAAATATGATTCGATTTTACGAGGGTATAAAGTATTTTTTTATCACGCCGCAGCAAATACTTGCCGACAATATAGGGGGCGCTATCATCTACGCCATCCCAATCTCGAATCGCTTTGCGGTTTTTGAGATAAAATTGATAGATCTTGCCTTGTTCTTTTTCATTCCCGTCTTCAAATTTTAAACGCAAAATGGCGTGCGCAAGGCTTCTTTCATCACGAACTTTGGAGTGCATTAAAGTCCGCACTTCTTTTAAAGGGATGTCCCAAAATTCTTTGGCAATAATCCGAATAATGGGGGCAGGGATACCTAAAAAGATATCCGTTTTGCAATTTTTAAAAAAATTGCGATGAATAATAGCTTTTTGGGGATCACTGTGTTTTTTTAGTCTTTGTTGGATTAGACTTGATCGTGCCATTGTCTTGGTTCCTATTTTTATGGTAAGGGTATTAAATCGCGAATTGTGATTAAAATTGAACCATCTTCTTTTTCCAAGCGATTGGCAACATATTTGCGTCGAGCTTCTTGTTCTATGGCTAAATGGTTTTTGGAAAAGACTTCATCAAGTGTTCTTTCGTCTTTATGATAATAATCTTCCAAGGCTTCCTCTGAAATTGCACAACGTATTTTTTTACCATTATCTTGGCCCCAAAAGGTAAAAATTCGGTGAGTAGCATCATAATATGCTTGTGCTTTTTTTTCATGGGAGAAGGTTAAATTTCTGTTGTCAAGCATTCCAAGTACCCCTAATATACTAAAGACGGTTGATATTTGAATATCTTTATCGCCACTTTCAAAACGCGAAAGTGTAGGAGTGCTGACATTCGCAATTCTCGCTAAATGCTGCTGAGTTAGCTTTTGCTTTTTCCGCCTTTGCTTTGCCTCTTCAACAATAACTGCCCAATTGAGTCGAAACTGCCTTTCCATCGTTTCTCCATTATATCAATAAGCTTGTTGCGTAAAAATGGCACAGCAACTTCGCATTTGGAAATCGCTGTTAATGTTGCAGAGAAGTGCTTTTTTAGATCTTCTACAGCGCCTAAAATGGCGTTCTCATTTAAACCAAACCCATATCCCATTTCAATTAAATGTTTTGCTTTCAGCATGCCTATATCTAAGTCTACAGCGCCACCAACTTGTAAAGCAATCGTATGATATTCTTTGTAGCGTGCGGCGGCGACCAAATCATAAGCTGGTGTTAGACGTAAGCCATCAAGGGTATGGAACATTGCAAAATTTTTAAAATGAGCATCGGTATTACCGAGCAAAAAACAAGCCAAAATTCTTTTATAGAGACGTTCTGATTCAATAGCCGCGCATTCTGGGTTTGTATAAATAAAGTTCCCCATATTTTCATAAGAACCATTATATTTTTTTTCTGATGAATGACCTAAAAGTTGATTAAATTCCTCGAAATGAATTCTTTTAATATTCCCTTTATCTGATGAAGTACGATCGAAACGTTTGACGATAAGCGCTGGTTCGTTGATAGATGCAATAGAACCAATTTCTAATTCAACACATTCGTCATTGGGAAGAATCTTTTTGATGGCGAGCGTTGTTAGATATTCTAGTTCAACTATATCTTGTAAATTACCAGATGCTAACTTGGCAATATGAGTGCTTAATTCATTACCATGCGCGGGTCTGAATTTATTTCCTTCCTTAACCACCATTAATTTTCGTTGGATCCCAGATAAAGAGGCGCGTCCTAACAAAGCAGCCGTGGTGACATCATCCGCATGCGCTAAAGAAATGTGTTCACGTGGCTCAGGATCTCGTATGGAGACTGCGCCAATCAAATCATAACCAAATCCGAGAAGTAGAGCGAAACGGTTTGTGGAATCTACTTGTAAGGCGCGTGCTTGGGCTTTTTGAAACCATCCTTCAGCAACGAGGTTATCAAAGTAAGGGTGGAGTCCAGATTCAGCAATAAACGCCTTTTCACGTAAGGGAAGCGTATAAGAGATGGGGCACGGTGACGGGGAGTGCAGATAGGCGGGATCATAGGTAAATACATAACGCCCATTTGGCTCTTTTTGTAAAAGTCCCGCATAGGCATCTTGATAATAGACCCTACCCCAAAGCGCTGTTGCCATACAGATACCTTAATATTCCCAGTTTGTTGGCTTATAATATTAACTATAGTTTATATTATAGTATATATCATAAATTATATAAAATATAATTTATATAATCAATTAAAATAGGTATTAATATAAAATATATTTTATAAAAAATGAAAATTTAATCAAATTATTAACTACCTTTTATAAATTTATATAAAAGTCCAGTAACAACCCTTGGCTCCTAGTGCTGTGGGCTGTTACCCTAATCTCATGAACCAAATGCAACTCTCACCAACGTTTATTTCGTTTATTCAGGCAGCTTATAAAGAGCAAGGCATTGTCTGGTTGCGGCAATTACCGACGCAATTGGAACGGCTTGCCAAGCGTTGGAATTTTCGATTACTAAAGACCGTTACGAATCTAACGTTCAGTTTTGTAGGGATTGTTGAGCTACAGGAGAATGGTGAGCGGGCGATACTGAAAGTGGTGCCGAAGGGTGGGCGGGTGATTGAGGAAGCGCATTGGCTGCAATGTGTAAAAAGTGGTGTGCCAATCGTTTTTCAAATGGATGAAGAAGAACCGGCGGTATTGATGGAATATTTGGAGCCCGGACATTCGCTCAAAAAATTGGTACAAACAGGATCGGATGACAAAGCAACCCGGATCATTTGCCAAATGATTTTAGCATTGCAATCGCAACAACAAAAAACCTATCCGTTTAAACATCTTTCTGAATTAATAAAAGATCTGGACCATTTAAAAGGACATATTGACAGCTCTATCTTATCAAAAGCCCAATCTTGGTTTCAGGATTTGACAATAGATCATTCAAACGATGTATTGCTGCATGGTGACTTACATCATGAGAATATTCTGGCGCATCATGATGGATGGAAGGTTATTGACCCCCATGGTTATAGGGGGGATCCAGCCGCAGAAATAGGAGCGATGGTGCGTAATCCTTGGGACTGTTTTCCAACTGAACATTCGATGCCTAAAATCATTGAACGGCGCTTAAAAATATTAGCGGAAGAATTACCTTTTGATCGCGAAAGAATGAAAGCATGGGCTTTTTGTATGGCTGTCTTGTCGGAGGCGTGGCATATACAAGATTTTGGGATTGATGCAAAAATTGATTTGGATATGATTGCTGCGATTGAAAAGGTTAAACTGTAAATCTTTTGTGCCTGATGGTATAGTCTGCACGGAGGCTAAAGTGTGACTCATAAAACAACAGGCATTGAACTCTATGTCGATGGCGCATGCCGCGGAAATCCTGGCCCTGGCGGATGGGGCGTTTTGCTGCGTTACCAAGGGGTGGAAAAAGAATTGTCAGGTGGAGAACTAAATACGACCAATAATCGGATGGAATTAATGGCGGCTATTCAAGGATTAAATGCGCTTACCCGTCCCTGTCAGGTTGCTGTTTATACCGATTCTGAATATGTGCGAAAAGGCATTACCGAATGGATCCACGATTGGAAAAAAAAAGGATGGAAAAATGCCGCACGCCAACCAGTTAAAAATCAAGTCTTATGGGAACAATTAGCTGCGGCAACAGAACGTCATCAGATCGAATGGCATTGGGTAAAAGGGCATAGTTTCCATCCAGAAAATGATAGAGTGGATGCGTTAGCAAGAGAGGCAATTGATAACTTACTCCGTTCTCCTTAATTGTTTATTGATAGAGAGTGACATGAGTCAAAAAACTGCAATACGGCAAGTAGTATTAGATACGGAAACCACAGGATTAGATCCCAGCAAAGGACATCGGTTAACGGAAATTGGTTGTATCGAGATGATCAATCGTCGTTTAACGGGTAAGCGCTTTCAAACATATATTAATCCGGAGCGAGAAATTGAACCAGGTGCTGCTGCTATTTCTGGTTTAACCAATGAATTTTTGTTAGACAAACCAAAATTTAGTGAAATCGTAGAAGAGTTTTTGACATTTATTCAAGTGCCGGGAACGGAACTTATTATTCACAATGCTCCGTTTGATTTGGGATTTCTTAATTATGAGTTGAATTTGGTCAGTCATCCTTGGCAGCCCATCGAAAATTATGTTGGGGTTATCGATACATTGCTGATGGCAAGACGCCTGCATCCTGGACAGCGAAATAATTTAGATGCCTTATGTGTTCGATATAATATTGATAACTCTGCTCGAGAATATCACGGCGCTATTTTAGATTCAGAATTATTAGCAAAAGTATATTTAGCAATGACCGCGGGGCAAACCATCATGTCGCTTGGGACAGAACAAAAGCGTGATGAAGTCATAAAGGCTGATATTCCGTTTCAACCCGTAACTCGCACAAAACCTTTACGAATTATTCGGGCAAGTGATGAAGAGTGTAGATTGCATTTGGAAAAGATGGCAGAACTAGAGCGCAAATGAAGCCGCATTCCACCAAAGGTGGCACGCAATACTTGCAGCATAGCCCAAAGCAATTGCCCAGATCCATTTTAAATGCGTAAAAAAGGTATAAATGCCACGGGTTTGTCCCATTACTCCGACACCCGCAGCAGAACCGATCGCAAGCAAACTTCCGCCAACACCGGTCGTTAACGTTAACAAGAGCCATTGTCCCTGCGACATCTCAGGATGAATGGTGATAATGGCAAACATCAGAGGAATATTATCCACAATGGCGGATAACAAGCCAATAAAAATATTCGCGAATGTTAGTTGATCGGCAGTAGTGAGGGCGGAATGCCAATCAGAGTAAAGCAAATCCGAAATAATCTCTAAATATCCCACTGTTGCAAGACCACCAATGGCTAAAATGACGCCGTAGAAAAATAACAACGTATCCCAATCTAGTTCTTTAATGGCGGGAAAAAATTCAATGGTTTCAACATGATCTGTTAATTTGGTATAGTATGCAAACAATTGTAAATAACTAAGCCCCAGCATCATACCAATAGCTGGCGGCAGATGAAAAAATTGTTGCAGACAAACGGTTGTGATAATGGTTAATAAAAAAAGAGCAATTACCCGTTTTGCGCCAATTGTTAACCGTGTGTCTTCTTTAATAGCGGGAGGAGAAGCTTTAGGAATTGCAAAATGCATGAAAAAAGCGGGCACTAAAAAATTAATCAGCGAGGGTAAAAAGAGTTTAAAGAATTGGGTGAAAGATAAAATATCTGCCTGCCATACCATCAGAGTCGTAATATCCCCAAATGGGCTAAAAACACCACCTGCGTTAGCAGCGACCACCAGATTAATGCAAGCGATGGCTGTAAATCGTGGATTATCTTTACCTACCGCAACAATGACTGCTGAGAACGCTAGCGCAGTGGTTAAATTATCCGCCAATCCGGAAATAAAAAAAGCGAGGAACCCTGTGATCCAAAACAGTTTGCGATAAGAAAATTGTCGTTGAATAAGCCAAGCGCGTAGAGCGTCAAAGACTTTGCGATCGGCTAAAACGTTAATGTACGTAATGGCCACGATAATAAAGAGCAACAGTTCGGCATAATCCATTAGGTTATGACGAAGAGCAGTATTAACGAGTTCGGATTGTCCTTTTTGTGCGCCAATCATGGCAACTAATATCCAAATAATCCCTGCGGCAACCACAATGGGTTTTGATTTTCGTAACTGGGTAAATTCTTCTAGGATGACGAAAATGTAAGCAATGAAAAAGGTCGCCAGCGCAATCAATGCGGGGGTTGAATCAATCGCATGATTGAGTATATTGGTTTTCATGAGATCCTATCTCCCTTCTTCTTGTGAAAGTTTAAGGGAAAAAGGACGAGAAGACAAGAATATTAAATGTTATTTTGGGGATGTAAGCTACCATTGGCGATGTAGTCCCCGCACGCTTGAATGATTTGCACTAGCACAATCAGTAATACTAACGTACTTAATACATAATCTGTCTGAAAAGACTGATATCCTTTGGCAATGATAATCCCGCCTAAGCCGCCTGCGCCAAGAGCCCCTGCAATAGTCGAGTAACCTACCAGATGAACCAATGTTGTGGTTAAGCTCTTGATGATATTAGGCAGCGCTTCTGGGATTAAAATTTTATATATAATCTGAAAATTGGAGGCGCCGACGGTTTTGGCAGCTTCTATCAATCCTGCTTGGACGTGATTGATGGCTTTTTCGGTGAGACCCGCAAAGGTAGGCACGGCAGCTAGGGTCAGAGGGACGACAGCTGCGACTGAGCCTTCCGTGGATCCGATGATGAGGCGGGTAAAAGGAATGACGGCAATCATGAGAACGATATAAGGCACTGAACAAGTGGTATGGATTAAGAAGTTAAGCGATTTGTGAATCACATTATTGGCTAAAAATTTCTCTGGGGCCGTTACTGATAAAATTGCACCTAGCGGTAATCCAATGATCCACGTTAAAAGTCCAGCGGCAAAAATCATGAATAGCGTTTCTTCTAGCGCATTAAGCAGTTCGTGAAGCATATCCCAGCACCTCCACATGTAATTTTTTGTGTTCCAAAAAGCGCAATGCGCTTTCAATATCCTCTTTCTCTCCCACCATTTCAGCAACCATTATACCAATAAGATGATTGTGAATAATTTCTGTATTCGCTTGAATAATGTTTACGGATAAATTGTATTGTTGGATAATCATGGCAAGAAAAGGTTGTTGACTGTTAGAATTTCTAAACGCGATACGCGCAATAGGATAACTATTTTTACGATAATCTGGGTGCATACGATTACGCAGAGCAGTTGGCAGATCATTTCTTGCCGCTGTCTTGATGAATTCCTTACCAACCAAAGAGGTAGGATGCGAATAGAAATCTAAAACGGTAGTCTGTTCGACGATTTCGCCCTCATGTAACACCGCGACTCGATTACAGATGGATTTGATCACTTCCAGTTCGTGCGTAATAAGCACAATGGTTAAATTAAGTTTTTGATTAATCAAACTCAGTAATTTTAAAATAGATTGTTTTGCTTTAGGATCTAAAGAGGCGGTTGCTTCTTCGCAGAGCAATACTTTTGGTTGATTGATTAATGCGCGTGCAATGGCCACTCGTTGTTTTTGGCCGTTATTCAATTGATGAGGGTACGCATTGGCTTTATCTTCTAATTGGGTTAGTTCCAGTAAGGGGCGTACTTGAGATTCAATTTGATCTTTTGGCGTGCCATTCAGTTCCAATGGAAGTGCGATATTATCAAAAACGCTGCGAGAGGCTAACAAATTAAAATGTTGGAAGATCATGCCAATATTGCGTCTGGCATTTCTCAATCCTTCCGTTGTCAGCGTCATTAAATCACAGCTATCGACGAGCACTGCACCGCCGGAGGGAGGCTCTAATAAATTGATGCAACGGATCAAAGCGCTTTTGCCAGCGCCCGCTCGGCCAATGATGCCGAAAATTTCCCCTTGCTCAATATTTAAGGTAATGCCTTTTAGGGCATGCAAAATGATATTGCCCTTTCTAACAATTTTTTCAATTCCATTGAGTGAGATCATGTAACCATCTCTTTTAGAGCAGTGTCTTAACTTTTACCATAGTTCGTAGTTGCCGAACTTTCAATTTTCAGGAAGGAATTGGGGAATATTATTAGTTAAATCACTAAATACAGCGGTAACACCGGCTTGTAATAAGTGGCGGATCACTTGCGGTTGATTGACGGTATAAATAAGCAGCGGGACTTCTTGAACAATGCGATTGAGCATGACAGGATCTTTAACGGCTTCATAGCTGCAATGTAAGCTATTGAATTGATAGCGTTGCACCATTTTCACCCCTGTATCCACATCTGCCTCTATAAGATACCCAAGGGGAAGGGTTGGATCCAATTGTCGAAGCATAATCAGGCATTCTATATCGAAACTCGAAATGAGTGGAGGAGTCGCGTTAGCCCAATAGGGGCGATGTTTGGAAAGAAAATCGATTATCTGTTCTTTTTTTTTATGATTGGAAAGACCTTTCAATTCAATGTTGGGTTGAAGATTTCGTTGTTTTAAATAGGATAGGGTTTCTGTCAAGAGCGGGATCTTTTCACCGTAATAAGGCGGGTTAAACCAAGCGCCTGCGTCCAAGGTTTTTAGGGTTTGGTAGTGAGTATCAACGACAAAGCCATGACCATTGGTGGTGCGCTCGAGCGTTTCGTCATGCAGCAAAACCCATTCACCGGATGCGCAACGTTGCACATCAAATTCAATCCAGTTCAATCCCAATGCTGCAGCCTTTTGAAAACTGCGGAACGTATTTTCAGGGGCTAACCCGGCCGCGCCGCGGTGACCAATAATGCCTTTATACGGGACAGGTAACTCACAAAATATATGCTGCAATGATATTCTCCTCCTAGCAGGCGGTTATAATTGATTATAAAGGGATACAAAATCCATCCTCCATTGATTTCTACTGGGGATATCCCCAAATATATAATTATTATGTACATTTTACGTTTTATTTCAGACTAATTTTTGTTAGAGTAGAAACTCTCGGTCAAGCTTTTTTATTAACTGGAGCGTTATCGCTATGCATGTAGAGGAAGTTGTTGGGATCTTAATGTCCTTAACAGCCATCT
>JAJZUR010000078.1 GCA_021848375.1 Pseudomonadota bacterium
TCGTAATATTAGCTGTCAAGCATACTTAAAAATGCGATTACAAGGTGCAGTTATATTGAGCATTCTTTGATGATCTCCCCCCAATAAAGTAGTCCATCAGCAATTAGAAAAATATGGCAAAATGAGTTAACTAAACTAGGAGGTTTTGCCATGAAAAAACGATATACAGAGCAACAAATAGCCTATGCCTTAAAACAAGCTGAGACGGGTACCCCACTAGAAGAAGTGATGCGTCATATGGGAATATCGCAAGCAACCTTTTATAACTGGAAAAAGCGTTATGGGGGTTTAACTGGCATGGAATTACGCAAACTAAGGCAGCTTGAAGACGAAAACCGTCAGTTAAAAAAATTAGTTGCTGATTTAAGTCTTGATAAACAAATGTTACAAGATGTTTTGTCAAAAAAGGATTAAAACCAGCGGTCAAGAAGAAGCTTGCAGAATATTTATTAAAAGCGTATCAAATTAGTGAGCGTCGTTCTTGCAAGGTAATTGCCATGAATCGTGCTACTTATAGACGAAAACCTCACCCCAAGAGAGATGATCGTGTTTTACGCAATAGGATTAAGGAAATCGCTCATAGTCGTGTGCGTTATGAGTATTTAAGAATTTATGTTTTATTAAGACGCGAAGGATGGATTGTTAATCATAAAAAAGTCCATCGAATATACAAGGAAGAATGTCTTAGTTTAAGGATTAAACGCCATAAAAAGCGAGTGAGTGCGGCGCGGCGGCTTGAACAGTTAGAAGTTTCTAAAATTGATGAATGTTGGTCAATGGATTTTGTGGCAGATCAGCTGTTTAATGGGCGTAAGATACGGGGCGGGATATAACGCCAAGATAACGAATATCAGGAAATAAAGTGTCTAGGATAAACGCGTTTTTTTGCTTTTTTGAGTAATGCTCCTTGTAATACATCTATTGATTCTCTTTAACTCTTATAACATAATGCGTGATTTAAATAAATGATCTTTTATGAGTCTTTTATGCGCATATGGGTTGATGCCGATGCTTGTCCCAAGCCAATTAAAGAAATTGTCTTTAAGGCAGCGAAGCGCACAGAGACCATTGCGGTTTTAGTTGCAAATCAACCCTTGGTGACTCCTTTGTCACCTTTCATACAAAAAATACAAGTTCCACCTGGTTTCGATAATGCCGACAATGAAATTGCTGCAAAAATGGAAAGTGGGGATTTGGTGATTACGGCGGACATTCCACTTGCCAATGCAGTGGTCGATAAAGGTGGAACGGCGCTAAATCCGAGAGGACAGTTGTATACAAAGCGGAATATGAAACAGCATCTTTCCAATCGTAATTTCAGCGCAGAGTTGCGAGGCGCTGGTATGCTGTCGGGAGGCCCCCCTGGATTAGGGGCGAAGGAAATTCAGCGTTTTGCAAATGCTCTAGATAAATTTCTCGCAACTCGATAGACTATTTACTGGATTCGTTTTAGCAAAAAGGAGCAAACCATGGCTAACAAAGAGCAAAAGCCAAATAAAGGTAAAGGTAAACCGAGTCTCAGTACCAAAGAGAAACAAAAACGCAAAAAAGAAAAGAAACTCGCTAAGGAAGGAAAATAGTTAAATAACTATTTTCCATCGAGAGTTTGCGTCGTCTTAGGGATTTAGTTTTACCCTGCAATTTTTTTTGCATGAGGCGGCGCTCTGTCGAAGCCTGAGTTGGCTTTGTTTTCTTGCGTTTTTTAGGGATGGTGGCAGCTTTATATAAAAGTTGCTGTAGTCGGTTAATGGCATCTTGTTTATTGCGCTCTTGGGTGCGAAAACGCGATGCTTTGATAAGTAATTCACCTTCGGTTGTTAATTTATTGCCCAATACGGTTAATATTCTGAATCTAACATCTTCGGGCAGGGAAGGGGTTTGCAATACATCAAAACGCAACAAAACTGCGGTTGCGACTTTGTTTACATTTTGCCCGCCAGGCCCAGGCGAGCGAATAAATGAAAATTTAAGTTCAGAGGCTTTGATAGAAAGTGTGGGTGATATTTTAATCATGCAGAATTAAAATCATCCCCCTTTATTTTTCAAATTCCTCTTCAGCAGCAGCATTTGCCACAATTTCTGGAGTATCGGCTTCTTGTTCGGTTTCGCCGATCAGCACACGGTTGGCTTTTTTGATATCCAAAGCATTTTCCCATTTTGAAACGACGACGGTGGCTACGCCATTACCAATTAAATTGGTTACTGCTCGGATCTGCGACATTAAAACATCAACACCCACTAATAGGGCAAGACCTGCAAGAGGAAGGGTATCTACGGTCGATAATGTAGAAGCCAAGGTTACAAAACCGCCGCCAGGCACTGCCGCAGCGCCTTTAGAAGTTAACATCAGAACGCCCAATAACGAAAGTTGTTGATACAAAGTAAGATCTGTATTGGTCGCCTGCGCAATAAAAATTGCCGCCATCGTGAGATAGATGGAGGTACCATCCAAATTAAACGAATAACCAGTTGGGATCACTAAACCAACGACGGGTTTAGCGCAACCTAGATTTTCCAATTTGGCAATCATGCGAGGAAGCGCTGCTTCGGAAGAAGAAGTACCGAGTACAATAAAAATTTCTTCTTTAATGTAAAGTAAAAAATTTACAATATTAAAACCAACCATTTTTAAGATGGGGCCAAGAATTATAAAAATAAATATTAAACAAGTGGTAAAAACGCCAAACATCAATTTACCGAGCGGCAATAAGGTTCCGAATCCGTATTTACCAATGCTAAAGGCCATTGCGCCACAAGCCCCGAAAGGGGCGATTTTCATGACCAAACCAATAACGCCAAAGAGTGCATGAGAGCTTTGATCTAAAATCCGTACCAATAATTTTCCTTTATCCCCGAATTGCGAAAGCGCTATGCCAAAGAGAACCGAAAAGAGTAAAACTTGCAGAATGTCACCATGCGCAAAAGCGCTGACTACCGTTTGCGGAATAATGTTTAAGAGAAATTCAACTGTGCTAAGTGACTTAGCCGTTGTGGTATAGGTCGTTAAACCTCCGGTCTCTAAGGTACTGGGATCTGCGTTAACCCCTGCTCCTGGCTGATAAATGTTCACCACAATGAGGCCGATAAGCAGGGCGAAGGTGGACACAACTTCAAAATAGATAAGTGATTTAAGACCAACGCGACCAACTTCGCGCATATCCCCCATCTTGGCGATTCCAACGACGATGGTACAGAAAATGATAGGTGCTACCATCATTTTGATTAGCCGAATAAAGGCATCTCCCATTGGCTTTAGGGTGACCCCAATGTCTGGGAAGAAATGCCCTATAAAGACACCGAGGACAATTCCAGCCAAAACTTGAAAATACAAGCGCTGATAAAACGGACGTTTTGTGTTAGCCAATTGACAGCATCCCTATTAACCAAAGATACAGTTTAGTCTAATTCTAGTATTAAAAACTATCTGCATTTAAGCAAAATATTTGATATTATGTAACTTTTCAAACCCAATGTCTTAAGGAAGGAGCACAAAAATGAAACTATTGGCAGCTGCGCTTTCACTTCGAAAAGGATCACATAATCGCAAACTGATTAAACTTGGCGTAGAGGCAGCAAGAAAACCAGGAATCGATATTGAATTATTGGATCTCTTGGATTATGAATTGCCTCCTTATAATGAAGATATTGAAACAGGGCCTGGTATTCCTGATGCTGCCAATCGTTTTAAAAATAAATTAGATACTGCGGATGGATTAATTCTTTCATCTCCGGAATACAACTTTTCAATGCCAGGTCATTTTAAAAATCTTTTTGATTGGGTCTCACGTTATGAACCAATGCCTTGGAAAAACAAGGCTGTGTTGTTTTTATCCGCTTCACCTTCGCTGGTGGGAGGAAATCGAGGGCTATGGCATTTGCGGGTACCTTTTGAATATGCGGGTGCTTTTGTTTTTCCAAATATGTTTTCGTTAGCAACAGCGCATAATGCCTTTAATGATAAAGGGGAGTTAGTGGATGTTGCGCTGGCGAAACGTTTATCCGATATGGTGGGATCATTTTTGCGTTTTGCAGAAGGGTTGAAATATTAACACTTATTTTTTAATTTTGAATAGCCGTTGTTTTTCGCGCTGCCAATCACGTTCTTTTTCCGTGGCGCGTTTGTCATGTTGTTTTTTTCCTTTGGCAAGGCCAATATCTAATTTTGCGCGGCCTTTACTCCAATATAGGGAAAGAGGGATGAGGGTATATCCTTTGCGTTCGATTAGACCAATCAGGGACTTTAATTCTTTATGATGTAATAACAATTTTCGGGTACGTGTTGGCTCTGCTCGTATATGGGTAGATGCGGATAGCAATGGGCTTATATGGCATCCAATAAGCCAAGCTTCACCTTTTTTAAGCAAAACATAGCTTTCTGCAATTTGAACCTTATTAGCGCGCAGGCTTTTGACTTCCCAACCTTCTAAGACAATCCCTGCCTCATAGTGCGCTTCCAGTGTATACTCATGGTGAGCCTTACGGTTAACGACGATGGTTTTGCGACCAGAATTTTGGTTTTTAGACGTTTTGTTCATAGTAGTGTTATTCTAGCGGAGTTAGGTGTTTTAGAATAGAGCAATGAGCTATGGCCATCATTAAAAGAACGACAGAAGTTCCTTATACCGCCGCGCAAATGTTTGAACTGGTCGACAGAATCGAACAGTATCCCCAATTTTTACCGTGGTGCAATGAAACAACAGTGCATAGCCGCACCGAGGATGAAGTGAAGGCGACCATTGTGGTGGCCAAGGGTGGGATCCAACAAGCGTTTTCAACAATAAACCGACTGCAACCTAACAAGATGATAGAGGTCCGCCTTCTTAAAGGCCCCTTTCGTCATCTAGAAGGATTTTGGTTGTTCGAAGCGGTTGATCCAGATCGGTGTCGAGTCAGTTTTCATTTAGAATTTGAGTTTTCTAACAAACTGATTGCTTTTACCGTTGGGCCATTATTGGAAAGAGTCACAGACTCATTTATGGAGGCTTTCTGCAAACGCGCCAAACTATGCTATGACTTCAAAGACCATTAAAGTAGAAGTCGCCTATGTTGGGATAGGGGGGCAGGCAATTATTCCGCTTGAAATTCCGCTGGGCTCGACCGTGTTAAACGCTATTCTGCAATCTAAGATGCAAGATAAATTTAGGGAGATCATTATTAGTGAAGGCCAAGTGGGTATTTTTGGGGAGCTTGTACCGCTTTCGCGCCAACTGAAAGCCGGGGATAGGGTAGAAGTTTACCGAAAGCTCTTAAGAGATCCGAAGATGGCGAGACAAGAACGGGTGCAAAAGGCTCGTCTGGCGAAAGCTCGCCTCAAATCTCAGCCACGTTATTTAGATTCTTCAAAATGATCGATATGAATGGCTTTATCATTTTGAAAGACAATGCCAAGCCGTTTTTCAACAATCGGATCGTCATTTCCAGGTTTTAAATAATAATAGTAATCCCAGCGTTCTTGTTCAAAGAAATGGGTGAGCGCTGGTGTACCTAATATCTCGAAGATCTGTTGCTTCGTCATGCCGACTTTCACCTTTTTAACGGCATCCGCGGTTAAATAATTCCCTTGACGCACATCCATTCGATAGACTTTGGGCGGAAAAGGACAAGCGGTTAAGCCTAGGCAAGCAAGACAAAATAAAGATAAGATAATGGGACGCATTGTGCGGTACATATAAGTTAAACCTCTAAATTTTTTACGGCTTAGCCACGATTAAATTTGAAGTTATCATAGCGGATTATGTTGGATTCTGAAAGCCATCTTTTTGAAAAGAAAATAAGCTAGGAGTTTAAGGCGTTGAAAAATAGGGAATTAAAAGAAGCGGGACTAAAAACAACCGCGCCACGGGTGAAGATCCTTCAGATCTTAGAAAAGGCTAAGGTGCGCCATTTGAGTGCCGAAGATATATACAAAATGCTCGTAGAGTCAGGAGAAGATGTAGGGCTTGCGACGGTCTATCGCGTGCTTACCCAATTTGAATCAGCGGGTCTTGTGATACGTCATCACTTTGAAGGGGATTCTTCCGTTTTTGAATTGGACGATGGTGAACATCATGATCATTTGGTGTGCGTAAAATGTGAAAAAATAGTTGAATTTGTCGATCCGATTATTGAAAAACGTCAGCTCAGCATTGCCGAAGAAAATCATTTTCGCATAACGGATCATTCTTTATATATCTATGGCATTTGTAAAAGTTGTAATCAATTGGCTTCGTAATTATTCGCTGGTTTCTAACATTTCTTTGGCATGTAACAAAGCGTGTTTGGTGATGGTGGCGCCCCCTAACATTCGGGCTAATTCTTGTACTTTTTGTTCGGTCGTTAATTCAAATATATGAGTCGTAGTACTATTTTTGGTTTGTGTTTTTTCGACTTTATAATGATGATGTCCCATAGCGGCAATTTGCGGTAAATGCGTAACGCACAAGACTTGCGCATCCGCACTTAATTTTCTCAGTAATTTTCCAACCGTATCCGCTGTTTTTCCGCTGATCCCGGCGTCCACTTCATCGAAAATAAGCGTTGGTTTTGAGGTTTTTTGCGCGGTAATTACTTGAATGGCAAGGCTAATTCGAGAGAGTTCGCCGCCGGAGGCAATTTTGCGCATCGGTTGTAAGGGTAATCCGGGATTTGTTGAAACCAAAAATTCAATGTGATCTAAACCATTTATGCTGATGGTTTCGGCGGGTCGTTGTAAGAATTCAATTTTAAATTGACCATTTGGCATTTCTAGGGTTTTTAAGCGGGTTGTGATGAGTTTTTCGAGTTGTAATGCCGCAGTGGTTCGGCTTTTGCTTAATGCCGTTGCAGATGCCTGATAAGCGGCCTCTGCTAATTCTATTTGGCCTTTTAACTCCGTGAGATTTTCATGGAGATCGATGAGCAGCGTCGCTTCTTGTAATAATTTTTGTTTATGTTCCAAAATAATTTCGGGTTGTACGCGGTGCTTTCGCGCTAAAGCATAGATTTGGCTTAAACGTTCTTCAACGGTTACAAGACGGGTGGGATCTAAATTTAAATTTTCTTTGAAGCCTTCTAATTCTGAAACAGCTTCTTCCAATTGAATTAATGCATTAGATAGGAATTCGTGGCAAGTGTTTAATTTGTTTGTCTGGGTTTTAAGGCTATTGATTTGATTCATTGCTTGATAAAGTGCAGAGATAGCATCTTGCCCAGAGTCATTTTTAAGACTGTTTAAGGCAGTTTCAACTGAAGCTTGCCATTGTTCAATATGCGCGAGTTCCTTTTGTTCAGCGCTGAGCAGTTCCAATTCATTGTCTTGTAGATTGAGTTCTACGATTTCTTGGAGATCGGAA
>JAJZUR010000079.1 GCA_021848375.1 Pseudomonadota bacterium
TTTTCAAAAACAACAATCACTTTGCCTTGAAGATCACGTTTACAATAGATGATTTTCTCATCCCCTTGCGAATAGATAACTTCTTTCTTTTTAAGATTTTCGCTTTCTGAGAGGCCAGCAATGATAAGTTTCTTTAAGATTTTTTTGGGAGAAATGTATTCTCCCTTATTAAGCCTCATTGCAAATTCGTTCGCGGCTGCTCTAATCAATATTTCCTTAGAGGGATCTTTTAACAAACAAATCAACTTGTAAGCGGGCTTCACTTTAATTTCTAGTTTGTTTTGAAAAAGAACCCGGATCCAGTCATAATCAAAAAGTTCGGCTGATTTCACCATTCTAGAGATTAGCCCTTGCGTAATTCCCATCGCTTTTGCCATTTCAGTTTGATTTCTAAAAATTCCCGCCCGTAATTGTTGCGCGAAAGAAAATGCGCGTTCAAATTCTGAAATGTCTTTTGAATCGGAATTCTCAGTATGCATTAGGATCATGCACGTCTTGTCATCTGCCTCAGTAACTTTGGCAAGTAATTTTTGATTTGGAATTTGAGAGCAGGCAAACCAGCGGCGAACGCCATATATAATTTCATAGTCATAGTTAGGATCATCCTTGATTTGCCTAACCAATACATGCTCGATTTGACCATTTTTCTGAATGGAATTAATTAGGTCGAAACAGCGTTCTTTAGTTAACCAGGCCCCATCGCGATTATGGAACTTCCAGGGTTTACAGCGTTTGGGATCAATTTCTTTAGTCGCCAATTTTAAGTGGCTTTCAGAAAGATCATTTGTACTAGACTCCATTTTGGAATGACTTCTGGTTTTCGTATCTATTACTAAAACATCTGACATTTTCAGTACTCCTGATGCTCGTATTATACTCCAATTCATATTTTTTAGACTACTTTTTTATTAAGCCAAGATCTAAATAGAGGTAGTCCCTGAAAATGCCAAGTTAAACCGTTATTTCAATGAATTCAAGATATAATTTTTTGCCGATTTCCAAGCCAACCTGCAAAAAGACTGATAATGCCAAAATAAAATAATTTTTCCAGAAAATTGAAAATCGGAATCAAAAATGGTAATAATTTGGTAAATTTTTACCTACGTTGACCTTTTCGCGCAATATTCGTAAAGGGTTGACGTGCTAGAATATGATAACTTAGGAACAGAAAAAAAAGAGTTGCGAATGTGATAAGAATGGGCTTAAGAATACCAGGCATTGTTACATCAACCAGCGCATTTTGTAAAATGATGATGATTGGCCAGTGAAAAATATATGACCAATATGAAGCATCAGCTAAATAGCGAACTCGATTATTTCCTTTATTGAAATACTGTTGAAATACGCCAGTTATGAATAGAATTAAGGACCACGTGCTGAGTGCATAAACCACACGAACCATGATAACCATACCACTGAATGGTTTGGCATCCTGCCCTAAATGGTTAAATGTACACATCAGTAACAAGAAACTAAGCAATACTAGGATTAAATAGGTTCGACGTTTTTGGACAAATAGCATTAGAAGCTCAGGTTGTCGTTTGATTAACCAGCCAAACCAGAAAAATACGCTGTAATAAAACAATAAACGATATTGCGGTATAAAATCGAGCGGTGTGTCTACTCCATTTAATTCCATAAAAAATAGCATAGGTAGCGTTAAGGCAACCAGCACAGCAATATGGTATTGAGAGTGCATAAGACGGGAAAATACTTTATCAACGTTAGTCCATTGGATTCGCATGAATTTAAATACAGTTATCAATACTGCAGCACCACTGTATAAGAGAAGCAAATAATATAAATACCACAAATGAAAAATTGGCAAGCCAATCAAAGCGGGAGGTTTGGTCAAATCCTGTAGATTACTGAAAGCAATCAAGATCATTGTAAAAAACCAACCAATCAAAAACGGAAGTCCGATACGTAATAATCTATTTTTAATTAAATAGAAAAGATTTTTCTTTTGATATATTAAATTTGCAAAAAAACCACTGAGGAGAAAGAAAAGCTCCATGCGAAATGAGTGAATAATTAAAATGCCTACATCAAACACCGTATTATGATAAGGATCTTGAACAGGCCAATAAGTGGGGCATAAATATGAATAGGCTAATGAACTATGAAACCAAATACCCAAAAGCATCGCAAAGCTTCGCAGGGCATCCAGTGAATGGAATCGCTCGGGAGTACAATAAGCAATTGGGTTTATCGTTGCATTTGCTTCGCCAAGCGGGTCTTTTACTATTTCACTGGAAATCATGGATGAGATCCTTGTGGATGGATTTGAGACGCATTCTGTTCGATGCATTTTAGAATAAAAACGTTATAAATCAAACAATTATCTCCTGATTGCTAGAACCCCAACTTCTATGTTAAACTGTTTTCAATTAAAGATAATTGTATGCCATTTTATGATAAGGATATAGTTAACCTATGTTGACCTCATTACTAGAATTGGGACAAAGCGTGCCAGATGTTTTAGGATTAGTTGGGGTCGTGGTTATTCTTTGGTATTATTTATTATTACAACTTGGCAAATGCGTATCAGATAGTCTTTGTTTTTCACTGGCCAATTTTATAGGTTCCGTACTTCTTTTAATCTCACTTTGGTTTAATTGGAATTTGGCCTCGGTTATCATCGAAATCGCGTGGCTAGGCATCAGTTTATATGGGATCTTAAAATACGTAAGACGCCTCAAATTACAGCCTTAACCCCCCCTACCCTAATGGAATTATCTCGCCTTCTCCGGCAATCTCTTGAGTGATTTTAGGCTTACCATAATATTTAACTTTACCAACTCCATCGATTTTAACGTCCATCACTTCAATGGCTTTCACTTCGGCTTCTCCAGCGCCGCTGATTTGGATATTCACTTGGGTTGCTGCCAGATTTTTTGCTTGAATGCTACCAGAACCTTCGATTTGGATATTTTCTGCAAGACTCGTGCCTTGAGCGGTTACTTTGGAGCTGCCTGAAATTTTAATGTTAAGTTTGTTAGCCTTGGCTTTAAGATTTGCACTTCCTGAACCTAGAAGTGTCAGGTTGAAAATGGGGGTCGTCAGTGTATCTTTGCAGGTAATGTTAATAGCACCGGTCGAGGTTATATCTTCTATGTTTTTCACCGTGACATAGTAATTCACCAGTCCTTCCACAGATTGCTCTTCATTTGTAGACCCCAAATAAAGGTGATAGTCATGCACGTCACTTTTAATGTGACTTAAAGAATTTGCATTTCCTTCAATGACTAACGATTCTTTGCTGCCTTGTTTGAGAAATAAATGTCCAGCGCCGGATATAGATATATTCTTGAATTGCGCAATTTCTCTCTTTTGCTTTAGGAAATCTTTTGACGTTCCTTCTTGTCCTTTTGCGTGTAAGGATCCTACTATTAATAGGCAAAGAAAGATTAGTGTCCTAAAAAAATGTTGTCTCATCATCTGTTGAATATCCTGTCCGTGTTAAAGCCTTTCAAGAATAGGTTAAATAACTTAATGTTGGGAATAACATTAATTCTTGCAAAACTATACCATTGAAATAAAAACAACGAAAGATCTCTCTGCCTTTACCCCCCTAAGGGGCCGCTACCTTCTCCCTTATCTTCATATTGTTTGTTATTGCTCGCACGCATTTCCTTTTTCCAAGGTAAGTTGTGATAATAAGCGCTTTCTTCTACTGGAAAAATTGGGTATTTAATGATGGAAAAATAGGGAGAAAAGTCAAAATCACTGGGAGTAAAAAGGCGTGGATTGCGTTCTGTTAGTTCAATGTTTTTTTCACTGTCAAGTGATACCAATGGTAAAATAGGAAAGTGAACGGATTGAAATGCTTCTGCGATCATTGAAGAACAAATATCTTCCATCGTTTGAGAATTGCTATGTTGAAATAAATAGGCGCCCCATTTTTGTGGCAATAAAGTCCAAGGCATTAAAATTCTGAAAAGATCTAAAACATTTCTGATACTATAATGAGCGCCCAATCGGCCAATAGCATAAGAGATGACCTTTTCTGCATCCTCCGCTGCAAGACCTCCCGGCCTTAAAATTCGTATGTGATCATTTTCATAATTACGTATCGGATTGACGATAGTCCCTTTCCCCATTTCACTTTCCACGATTAATTGGGTTTCTGGTTGACATTGGCAGTATTGAGTGATTTTATTTCGTAAAGTAGGATCCGTAATCTCTTGGAGGTGACCAATATACAGCATGGCGTGCGACCAAGGGCTTTGTGTAACGCGTTTAACAAATGCACTAATACGACTTCGGCCTTCGACTAATAGCACATCGCCAGGAAGAATTTTCGTACAAATTTGCTGGAAATCGGAAAGATAGGCTCTTTTAGGCGGCGCATTCTTAAGCAACCATTGGCTAAAAGCATTAATGATTTTTTGACCTAGTTTCACTTGTCTCATAAAGTACTATTTTTGACCAATCTTAATATAATAGTTAGGTTAATGCTGGCATCGGAAGATTTCCAATGACATATTATATTTTAGTACTAAAGTTGACTTTTGGGGGGTGTGAATCGTCTTAATGCCGATCCACGCGACTATGAGAGTAACTATAAGAAAAATAAACGACAAGTCCAATGATCATCCAGGTAATAAAGCGCATCCAGGTGATCCAGGGTAGGCTAATCATCAGGTAACAACAGAATATAATCCCTAAAAGAGGAATAGCAGGTGAAAACGGTGTTTTAAACGGACGAGGTAAATTCGGTTTACTGTAACGTAAAAAGAGGGCGCTAAAGCAAACAATAACGAACGCGGCGAGCGTTCCGATATTCACTAATTCAGCAACTTCTCGCATAGAGAAAAACCCTGCAATCAAAGACATTAGAATGCCGCTGATAAAGATAACTCTGATTGGCGTATGCGTTTTAGGATGCACATGGGAAAAGCCTTTTGGCAATAATCCATCCCTAGACATAGAGTAAAAAACGCGTGACATGCTGTACATAAATATCAACATGACAGAGGTTAAACCGGCAATAGCGCCTAAGGCAATCATATCCGCACTGATCTTGTGGCCCAATCGTAAAATGGCGTCTGCAACTGGAGACTGAGTATTTAATGTTGTGTAAGCAGCAATGCCTGTCAAAAGACCCGACACAAGAATATAAACCATCGTACAAATGCCAAGCGATCCAATAATCCCAATGGAGAGATCTTTTTGGGGATCTTTAGCTTCTTCCGCTGCCGTTGAAACGGCATCAAATCCAATAAAGGCAAAGAATACGAGCGCGGCTCCTTCCACCATTCCACTCCATCCGAATGGCATAAAAGGGTGCCAATTCCCAGGTTTTACTTCTGGTATGGCGGCCACAATAAAAATCCCGATGGCGATAAGCTTAATAAAAACAATGGCCATATTAAAGCGTGCGCTTTGTTTAACGCCCAACATCAATACTCCGCTTAATAATAAAATGATTAACATTGCTGGTAAATTAAGTATTCCGCCATCTCCTGGGCTTTTTAATAATGTTTGTGGTATAGAGAATCCAAAGGTCATTAACGCATCGTTTACGTAATGAGACCAGCCAATAGCGACGGCACAGGCGCCTATGCCGTACTCTAATACCAAATCCCACCCTATAATCCATGCAATAATTTCGCCTAATCCCGCATAAGCATAGCTATAGGCGCTGCCACTGCCGCCAATGCTCGCCGACAGTTCTGCATAGGATAGTGCTGCGAACAAGCAAGCAAAACCTGCCAACGCGAAAGACAAAATAATCGCTGGTCCCGCAGTGGTTGCAGCAGCAACTCCAGTTAACACAAAGATCCCAGCGCCAATGATTGCTCCAATTCCGAGCAGGGTTAAATCAAAAGCGGATAGAAATCTTCTCAGCTGCCCTGGTGTTTTAGAATGTTCAGTGATTTTGGTTCTGAAAATATTCATGGTTAATTATTTTGCATTGCAAATAGAGATTGTTTTTCATGCATTTTAATATCCGCAAGATTCAAATAAAATAAAGGAAGCAAAGTGTATCACTATGAAATGGGTAGATCAACAAAACAAAGAATGAGTTAGTCTTCTTCTAGGCTTTACTTATCCAGCGTTGGTTCCAAGCATTTCTTGATGGTTTTCTAAAATGGGGTTCCCGCCCTTTTCTTTGACTAACGCGATAACATCAGCCAGCGCCAGCGCTATTTTGGCGGCATCAGTTCCTCGTAATACGAGACTTAATCCAAAAGATCGATTTTTAAAATAAGGATAACTGCCAATATCAATTTCTGGATAGCGCGCTTGGATTAATCCAAGTTCTTTCGCCAAAATACTTTCACCCAGCAGGCTATGAACGGTTTCAGAAAATATTGTGGCTCCAGGCTGCAGACTAGCTGCAATTTTGTCAAACATAGCGCGCATAATTTCAGGCACACCTGCCATCACATAGACATTTTGTAAATAAAATCCTGGCGCAGCGCTCACTGGGTTTGCAATCAAGGTAGCCCCGAGGGGTATGAACGCCATTTTTAAGCGAGACTCATTCAAATGTTCTTTGCCATAATAATTTATTAAGATTTGCTTTGCTTCAGGATGAACGGTGAGTGGCGCACGCAGCGCTTTTGCAATGGCATCTGCTGTAATATCATCGTGGGTTGGACCAATTCCGCCCGTTGTAAAAACATAAGTATAATTTTTTTGACAAGCGCGAACGGTATTAATTATGGTTTCTGTTACATCTGGAATGATAATTGCCTGCTGTAACTTGATTCCAAGTTCAGTTAAACGTTTTGCCAAATATGTAATGTTTTGATCATTCGTGCGACCGGAAAGGATTTCGTTTCCAATAATAATAACGGCGGCTGTAGGATTACTTTCCATCACTTTTCTCACTGTCATTGCATAAATCGATAACAGGCATAGAGTATATAAGATTACATTCCTCTGGTATACTGCCTTGAGATTGAAAATTATAATAATATAAGATTAACTAACTAATGACTTAAAGGTGCTTTAAGATGTTGACCACATTGTCGCAACTTGCTTTAAAATACGATGCTTTTATCCTCGATCTCTGGGGTGTTATTCATGACGGCCATAAACTCTATCCGGGGGTTTTAGAATCACTCGATTATTTAGCTTCTTTAAATAAATCCGTCCTTTTTATGTCCAACGCCCCTCGCCCTGCAGGGTTCATTTTGGAAAAGCTGCAGGAACTAGGCGTCAAGGTAAGCGAAGAGATGGTGTTATCTTCAGGAGACATGGTCAGATATCAATTACAGCATTTT
>JAJZUR010000080.1 GCA_021848375.1 Pseudomonadota bacterium
TGGTTTTAACTTGCGTAAAATATTACGATTTATCACACTGGAAAATGAACCATTATATGCAATGGTATAAGGGGATTTTTCAGGGGAGACTAATTAAACGCTCTTTAAGAACAGAAATAAAATTGTTTAAATTTAATAGCAATTCCGTCATTTCCTGATGAGATTTTGCCAGAAAGTCAATATCTAAATTTAGCAGCAGTTCAGAAGATTTTTCATCCTCATTATCATTAAACATTAAAATTTTCGCTATAAGATTATCCATTGGCTGACTAAAATTATAAGATATCTCCTTTCACTTTTCCTGAAATTGACTTACTTCTACTAAGCATTGTAATGTCTCCTGATAGTCAAAATTAGATCCACTAAAATTCGCAGAAAAATTCTTGTCTAGATGAATCAAAAAACGATATGACTGGATAATTTTTCAGTCGAGAATAATATTTCCAAAGCATCATCTCGCATCTCTCCATCGATAAATTTTTTCCAAAATTGAATTTTATCTTTAAGAGTATCTAATGGGGTTTTTTTGTCTTTTCCTGAAACAATTGTTGACTATACGCTTTCCACTTTAAATGTTCGCCCAAAAAATTGAGAATTTCCCCATCTTTTATCAATGATTTTAATGCCTATGAGTCTTTAATGATTTCATACAACACAGATTCAATGTCTTCTATCAGTGAGGAAAAACCGCGTAATTGATTCTTAAGAGAAAGAAAAGTGGCCTCATTATTAAAATTAGCTTTATTTTCAGGGGTTTTATTTTCAGATATAGGATTTGTTTCTTCATCATCAGATATCATATACCACCTGTTAATCTAAACAGTTAATAAATCTTATAAGTTCTTGGTTATATCCAAAAATAGCCTCACCGTAAACCACCCTTATTTTCAAAGCGCTTTCCTGAATTGACTATACTAAAGTGTATGGAAACGATCGTTGGAAGCATTGGGTTTACGATACCCGCCCAAACCTTAGCCAGTAGCCAAGAAGTCACCATGACCCCTGGCGACGTAATGGCATGGCGAAATCGCTTGCCTTTAGCAGATGTTGGACATTCCGCTAAAAAAATCTATCACGCCATCACTGATTGTAATAAGGTCGCATTGAGTGTACAAGAACGCTTTGAAATTCTTGAGCTCCTTAGAACCCCCGTACAATTTATTTGCCAATCCTTACGCAAGCATTATATCAATCAAACCTCAACGCTCACTGAACAGCAATTGACCATTGCAAATTTGGCACAAACTCTACAGCAAGAAATGGCAAATGGCTATAAATTAATCGTGGAAGAATTAGAGAAAAAGAATGACCCTGAATCCCGAGCTAAAATTTTACCCATTGCCCTACAACGCATCATTCATTATCTTACCTACATCATCCACCGCAGTTATCAGTTATATTCTCTTGCGCCAAGTAACACTTGGAAAGAATTACATCTTGTCTATCAATATGCCGATAAGTATCAATTACTCAATCAAAATGGGATCCAAAATGATTACAAACGTGCGCTTTTATTAGCGGCAACTTATCCGTTTCAATGGCGGCAAACTGAACAAGACACCCTTTATACGATTACCGAAATCTGGGCCCCCTTAGTGGCTCTGCGAACCGATTTGCCAAACGTCTCTGAACCTGGTTTTTTGATGGTCGATTTTAAAGATGATACCCCCCCCATGTCTCCTTCTCGTGGTCTCATACAATTTTCAGCGACTTGTAAGGTTCTCGATGTTAACCCAATCATCGGCCGTCTAAAAACTCTATTAGCAGCGATTGAACCCAATGAATTACAAGCAAGAATCGCACACAGCAATGATCCAGAATATGCAATTTCTACTTCCATTTTGCGCGGCCTTATTAAAGAATGGGAAGCCCCGGTTACGCGTTTAAACGATCGAGAAAATCGCAGCGAGCAAATTAAACTGTGCATTGGACTAATTGCAACCCATTATTATGTCAATAACCGCCGCCCCTTTCAAACGCAAGAAACCAATAAAGAAAGTGGATTTACCTTTGTAGAGACAACCGAGAATAAACCAGACAATGCTGATGAAAACATCACCAGTATTGAATTAGATAAAATCCCGTTGACGGCAAGTCCATCTCAAAATATTTCAAACATCAATTACCCGGTTTATCCCTGTACGTTAGTCAACGAAAACCCTAACGGTTATGGTTTAATATGGCCAGGGGATTCCTACCCTCCCATTCAAGCCGGTGAAATTATTGGGATTGCCCGCACACAAAATGGCATTGATGTATGGGAAGTTTTTAAAGTACGATGGTTACAGCATCTTTCAGAATTCCACTTAGGCGTAGAACGCTTAGGCACAACCGCAAAAGCGGGTGGCGCGCAACTTTTAAAAGAAGGAAAACCCGCAGGCTATTATTTGCGTTGTTTATTACTAGAAGCGAGCATACTTGTGCCAACGCTCCCTTTTAAATCGGGCAGTCAAATCATGGTATTGCAAGATGAAAGCAATGCGCCGATTGAACTTGAATTAACGCAGCTGGTCGATGCCACGGGCAGTTATAAACGCTTCCAATTTTTAAGTAAACGTGCGCCCTTAACTGAAGCCCCCTCGCCGCCGCTAGAGAAACCGGTTATCGAAACCAAAGCGGAACCTAAAAAAGAAAACAAAGATAAAGATAAGTTTGACTCTGTATGGGGAAACTTGTAACCAATCTGCTGTTTTATAGATTTTTTAATTTTTCTCTAAATGCTTTCACTGCCGCTTTGTAATCTTGAGTGCCAAAAATAGCTGATCCAGAAACAAAAGTATCAGCGCCCGCTTTCGCAATAGCCCCGATATTGTCCGCCTGAATACCGCCATCAACTTCAAGGCGGATCTTTCGCCCACTTTTTTGAATGATTTCTCGTACTTCTTTGATTTTATCTAATACGCTCGGAATAAAAGTTTGTCCTGAAAATCCAGGATTCACTGACATTAATAAAATCATATCCAATTTATCTAGGACATAACGCAAACAATTGAGCGGCGTTGCCGGATTAAAAACCAACCCTGCTTGACAATCGTTGTCTCGTATTAATTGAATACTGCGATCGATGTGTTCACTTGCTTCTGGATGAAAACTAATCATCGTTGCACCGACTTTGGCAAAAGATGAAATTAATGCATCCACCGGTTTAACCATCAAATGCACATCAATCGGTGCCTTAATGCCATAAGCGCGTAATGACTGACAAACAACTGGGCCAACCGTTAAATTCGGCACATAATGATTATCCATAACATCAAAATGGATCCAGTCAGCACCCGCCGCCAATACGGCTTCGGCTTCTTCGCCAAGCCGCGCAAAATCCGCGGATAAAATGGACGGGGCTATTATATATGGTTGCATAAACTTTCCTAAAACCAATATCCTAAGGTTAGTACATGAAGATTGATCCCGTTATTCGAAGGTCCGATATAAGCATTTGAAAAGTGAATCGCTTTATACCCTATATCAAACGACCGATTCTCTCCGAATCGCACGCCAATGCCAATTCTATCTTCAAACTGAAAATGCATCCCTAAGTCTCGACCCCCGATCTCTTTTTGGCTTAACCACGACAAACCGATACCGACTTCTACATATGGCCAACCTACCCTAGTTTCCAAAGCCCGCTCAAATCGAAAGACACCCGCAAGCGCCACGGCATCGAGGTGACTGTGACTCCCTGGATTAGCTCCCCTTTTCCCGTTCATCACATAATAGCTTGTTTCCCAGTAGGCGCTGATCGGCCAATCACAACCTTCTCGCCATTTTTTTTCAAATTCCTGCTGGAATCCAAAACGCCAGGGAACTATCCCGGCTGCTCCATAACCTGAGGAAACTGAAATGCCTTCTTGTGCTGTCACAGACAATGAAAATCCTGTAATGATCAGCAGGATTATGACAATTTTTTTTCCGTTCATAGGCGACCTACCACTTAATAAAATGTCATTTCCTTGAAGACAAGCCAAACGACTTATGTTAACATTCTCTTTTCAGTTCAATCTCCGCGAGCGATTGTCTTAGTAGATTAACTTACTACAGGAGTGCACCATAACATGTCAAGAAAAAACGACAAAAGAGATCGTCTCATCGAAGCAGCTAACGATCTAATCTATCAACAAACGTTTAATTCTACCACGCTCGCAGACATTGCCACAAAAGCAGATGTTCCGCTGGGTAATGTATATTACTACTTTAAAACCAAAGACGATATCTTAAAGGCAGTTGTTCAAAAACGTTCGGTTGCCCTACAGTCTCAACTGACCGCATTGGAAGAAAAATTTCCAAACACAAAGGAACGTATTCGCGGCTTTCTGAATTCTTGGATTGAATCATCCGATACCACAGCTCAATATGGTTGTGATATCGGCAGTCTCTGCCAAGAACTCGGTAAATTTACCGGTGAACTTTCTCACTTAGCGGCAGAAATAATGAACAGGCTACAAACCTGGTTTGAAACGCAATTTAAAACGCTTGGAAAAGGCGAACAATCGATTGTGTTAGCACAACATTTGCTCAGCAGTATTCAAGGTGCCGCTTTGTTAACGTTAACGTTTAAAGATCCTAATATGATCAAACGACAAAGCAAAAACATCGAACAGTGGTTAGAAACTGCGGCTTAGAAAATCCCCTCGCCCCCTTTTAAAAAGGGGGGTAGTGGAGTTCTATCTAAATCCCTTTGCCTCGCGAATCAAATTATACGCCGCGGTTATTTGCTGCGTTTTTTCTTTAGCTAATTTCATCATCCCCTCAGGCAATCCGCGCGCTGCTAATTTATCGGGATGATGTTGATTCATTAACTTTCGATAAGCTTTTTTAATATCGGCTACTGAAGCAGAAGGCGAAACACCTAAAACACCATACGCATCTTGCATGGATGTAGCGTTTGTATAAGATGATCGAGTTCGCTGTTGTTGCTGATGTTGACCGGCACCTGCATAACGTTGATTAAATCGATATTGATTGTTGAAGCCGCTTGAACTTGCATTGCGATTAAATTGTGCTGTAAACCATTCATTAAACGCTTGGCTTGCCCACTGCCTCGCCCACAGTTGTTCAAATTCAGCCGCAGAAAAGTGCAACTTTTGGCAAATTAATCCTAAAATACGCCTTCCTTCCGGATGCAATTCGCCATCTGCCAAAGCAGCTTCTAATTGGATCTCAATAAAAAATCTCAGCAGATCCGGATATGATTTACATTCTTGATATAAGTTTTCTAATGTTTGTTCTAAATTAAATGCAGAATTTTTACCTTCGGAAAAAAGCTGCATCGCCTCTTGCTTTAAATCTGCATTTAAGTCTAAACGTGACATAATTCTTCTGGCAACGCGAATCTCATCTTCACTCACGGTACCATCCGCTTTCGCAAGATGTCCCATCACTAAGAACGTTGCTTTAAAAAAAGCCTGTTGCACCGCAACGGATCGACTACGCGGAATATGGTAAAGATTTAGGGTTAGCCCCTTATCAAACCAACTGCCAGCAATATATCCAATAAAGGCACCTAAGATCCCAAATGTTTTAAAACCTAGAATAGTGCCAATCAATCTTCCCCAAATCATAATGTCTTATCCACAATTCTCAAACCTTTTTTGTACCAGAGTTCTAAGCCGAAGGGAAGGTGTTTTATACGCAGAAAATTTTTTTAATAATAGATATATTGTACCAGGTGGTTACTCGCTTTTTATTTTTTATAATCATTTCCAGGTAATTTATTAATTGTATTATCTATTTCTGTGAGGTTAGGTAGTTTAACTTCTTTATGAAGTTCCTTTCCTAATTTAAGCAGCTGATGTCTTAGATAAGGGTTATACGGTTCTTGGGTAAGCAATAAATTAAATTCATTGAAAGCCTCCTCTTTTTTTCCACGCTTAATCAGTTCAAACCCACGTTGAAAAGATTGATGAAATCGATATTGTTTCGCAAAATTTCTAAAAAGTGTAAACATATATAATACCTCTTTATGGTTTAGGTTGATTCGATGGCTTCATCATTGCCTGCTCGTTGGCATGTGCTTCCAAAACAAGTTGTGCTAAATTATTTGGAGTAGTTATAATATAATCTCTTACAAAATGAGTGGTTGGAAGTAAGTTTTTTATCCCTCCACTAATCAGTAAATCATATGCTAATCCACTACAACTATTTGCCCTTAAATTTTTTAAAAAGCGATTACTACCAAACACATGATAGGGGGAGCCAAATTTTAAATATTCATCTAATTTTTTCTCGATATTTTCTACATCTAAGGTATGTAAATCCACTAAATAATCAGGCGGCCTACCTTCTGATTGTTCATCTAACGCTGGGTTACTTGAATTAGCAGATCCTTGCTGTGGTTTGTATTTATTAAAAAGTGTAATCCCTTCTGGCCATAAACTAGCATATAACTCTTTCGTTTCAAGTGAAACATGCACTAAATTACTTGATTGTATGCCTTTTTTTAAGTATGGAGCGAAAAGAGATTTTACTACATTCGCAGGTACAAATACTTGCTTAGAAGATGAATCCATGAAATATCCAGATCTCCATATTCTGACTCTAGTTATAGGAGAAGCTTTATCAAGCAATGTATGTATGCTTGTTTGAAGTTTTGTCGAAAAAAATTGCTTTGCTGTTGAATAAGAACGATGAATAGATAAACTAAAAAACTGATTTTTCATATTGAATACTTCCACTTTTCTTACATTTAACTTTATAGAAATATCTTATCAAAATAACAACATCCTTGTAAAGTGAGTTATATTAAGTGACCAGAGAACAAATAAACCATACATTTTTAATTTGCTATTTAATCAACTAAATTTAACTTTTCGACATACCCAACCATAATACTCTGATTTAAACCCTAGAATAGTGCCAATCAATCTTCCCCAAATTATCATGTCTTATCCACAACTCTTTCAAAC
>JAJZUR010000081.1 GCA_021848375.1 Pseudomonadota bacterium
CTAATATGCACTATAAAATAAGAGGTGTTAGAGAATTTCTAAAAAGAATTTTAGGCTTTTATTTTATTTTTTATGCAATCAGATCAGCAGGGTTAAATACGGTACTCTCAAGTTTTGTAAAGAAAGTGTAATTAAATTTCTTATTTGCAGTGATGGAGGAATTTAATGGAATAACAGTAATAAATCATTTAGGAATCGCTTTCCTAAGTTTGTTGGGGTTATGGTTTTCTCTGTCAACAATAAGAGGCCTTCTGACTCAGCCTTCATTAGCTTAGGTAGGAGCGTGGAATAGGGTAAACCGGTACGGGTTTCAAAGTATTCAACAGAAATTCCATCGGATAGTCTTAAGGCGTTTAACATAAATTCCAGCGGAAGTTCAGCGATAGGGATTATTTTGCTGCCCGCAAGGAGTGGGTGATCGGGCGTTAAATAACTTTTAGGATTGCGGGTTTTCCAATATCGGTTGATGGTTGATGGGTTGTTCAGATCCGTTATTTTAGCATGAGCCCCTGCGCCTATTCCTAAATAATCGCCGAATTGCCAATAATTTAAATTATGTTGGCATTGGTGGTTTTGGCGGGAGAAGGCAGATATTTCATATTGTTGCAAATCGTTTTTTAATAATAGTTCTTTGCCGCTGGCTTCTATTGCAAATAAAATTTCATCGGAGGGTAATGGTGGCTTTTGATGATGAAAGAGGGTATTTGGCTCAATGGTTAAGTTATACCAGGAAAGATGAGGTGGAGAAAAAGCTAAAGCAGTTTCAAGATCATAAAGGGCATCGGTAGGGGATTGATCGGGTAACCCATATATTAAATCAATATTAAAACTGTTAAAATCAGCAGAGATAATGCGATCCAGCGCATGCTTAGTTTCAGAAGATCGATGGATCCGGCCTAAAGCTATTAGTTTATCATCCTGAAAACTTTGGGCGCCTAGGGAAATACGGTTAATGCCGGCGTGTTTGTAATCTGTAAAGTTTTTATGTTCCAGGGTACCAGGATTGGTTTCTAAAGTAATTTCAATGTTGGGCGCTAAAGCGAGTTGTCCGGCAACGCCGTTTAAAATGTGCTCTATGCTGTGGGGAGAAAAAAGACTTGGGGTACCGCCGCCAAAGAAAATAGTTTGAATAATACGATCTTGTGCCAGCGGGAGATCTTGTTTGAGATCACGTAATATTGTTTCACAATAACTTTCTTCTGGAAGTTCATTTTGTACCGCGTGTGAATTAAAATCACAATACGGACATTTTTTAATGCACCAGGGAATATGTATGTAAAGCGAAAGCGGAATTGGGTTTTTCATCTATTTTTCCATTCTTCAATTTTAAGATTTGATCCATATAAGGAAGAGTAGAGGTTCTGTGCGATGCCAAAATGATCGTAGGGATAATCGAGGAAAGTGCATTCAATACTTGTTTTTCGGATTCGAAATTTAAAGCACTGGTGGTTTCGTCGAGCAATAGTATGTCCGGTTTTAATAATAAGGCGCGCGCCAATGCAATTTTTTGCTTTTCTCCACCAGAAAGCTTGGTACCCATTTCTCCTACCAGGCTATTTAAGCCATTTGGAAGAGTTTGAATAAGCCGAGCCAGCCCAACTTGTTCTGCAGCTTTTAACATAGCGCCTTCAGAGATATTACTTAAACCATAGGTAATATTATCCCGCAGACTAAGATTAAAAAGCCGAAACTCTTGGGGAATGCAATGAATAATGGGGTTAGGTAGACCATGAATGGAAATGTTACCTTGACTGGGTTTATAAAATGACGCGATAAGATTAATTAAGGTAGATTTTCCACAGCCAGTTTCCCCGATAATCGCCACTTTTTTTCCAAGCGGAATTTGTAAAGATAAATGATGGAATATAAAGTGATGATTGTCATATGTGTAAGAGATATTATTTAAAAAAATGCCGTTTTTGTTATCATTTGGTATTACCGAAATATTTTTTGATGATGACTCTGTTGGGATTTCAAACAGCGTCACTATTTTTTTAATATCCACTAATGACTCGGCTAATTGTCTAAATTCGAGGGCAAAGGTTCGAAGCGGAAGAAAGGCAGCGATAAGTTGGCCTTTAATTAGAACAAAATCCCCGACCGTTAAAACACCCTTTTGAATGCCTAGAATAGCGCCTGCCAATATGCTGGTAATGGTTAAGCCGAGCCAAATACCCATAACAATATAGATGCTGTGTAAACGCGTGTTGGTTTCCTGCCAGAGCTTTGCTTCAACATCCAAAATATCGCCAATTTGATGCATTTCAAAGGATTTAAAGGGTCTGATCAATTTGGTGTTTAATAGACTATCATTTACCCGCATGGTCACCTGGTCAGTGATATGCCAGGCCGTTTCTCTGGCAGTGGTATACCAGGCAGCACCTTTATACAGCAAAAAAAGCGCACATAAGATAGCCGCGAGAAAGATCCAGCCGAATACCCCGACTTTCGCAGTAATATAGACCGCGATGGATAATTTCAAAAAAGTCGGAATAATCAGCAGAAAAACCACTTTAATAAAAGAGCGCGCACATAAACTGATACGTCGTATACAATTGATGACTTCCGGAATGGACAGTTTTTTATAATCCGGCAGCGAAATCTGATGGAGATGATTGACAAGATTATAAGACAGATTGCGGATCGTTTGGTTGATGGCAGGGAAAAAAATAATTTCTTGGATATGCGAAACCGTTTTTTCAAGGATCCAAAAGAATCCAAGAAAACCAAGGGCAATCCAGACGGAATGGTTGATGGTGATTGAGAGGGATTCAACAATTATTTTAGTTGAGTAGGGGACTAAAGTTGCAGCACCAACATCAACTAAGATAAATGCGGCAGCAAAAAACCAACGGATCCGAGCGCTAGCGCTTCGGAATATATAGTGAGGAATAAAAAGCAAAAACGTTTTTTTAAAAGTTGTGAAATTAAAACCCATGACATACCTCTTTTTCATTGAGTTTCTGGTTAATGCGATAAATGAATAGCCCACTGTAACATAGGAACCACCACAAGAATGTCCAGGAATTTTAAAATAATCAGAACGAGCAGGGGCGATAAATCAATACCAAAATAATTTGGGGTAATTTTCCGAGCTGGTTCTAATAACGGTTCAGTTATTTGGATCAAAATTGAAGTGAAGGGAGAGTGTATTTTTGGCGCTATCCAACTTAATATTGCAACAATGAGGATAGCGAAAAAGAATAAATTTAAAGTTTGGCTTAATATTTCACCCATTGGCCAAATAAGCAAACTCAGAAAATGTGGAAGTCCACCCGTTGCAATTAACGTGACTAGGAATAGTTCGGCAATTTTAAGCACAATTAATAATAGCAAAGCGGCCAGATCAATTTTGTGGATTTGCGGTAACCGATTTCGAAGCGGCGTTAAAGTTGGATTCGTGATTTTTAGTACAAATTGGGAAAAGGGATTATAAAAATCAATGCGAAAATATTGGAATAAAAAACGAAGCAAAACTATGAAAAACGCAAGATCGATGCATATTTTGACCAAAAAAATGAAAGCTGCTTGCAATGAGTTCATTTGACTACTCCTTATCGAATAATTGACTAATTTCTACTGATCGTTCTTTTGCGGATTGTAATGCGTTTTGCAATAATTCTCGGATCCCGCCCTTTTCTAATGCCTCTAAGCCGCGCTCCGTGGTTCCGCCGGGAGATGTGCTGCCGACTCGCAATTCTTTTAGATCCACTTCACTTTCTAAAGCCATCCTTGCTGCGCCGAGTGCAGTTTGTAAGGTTAGTAGTTTTGCGATTCGACTAGAAAGCCCGAGTGCTTCAGCCCCTTGCTGTAAAGCCTCCATTATCAGGAAAAAATAAGCGGGTCCAGAGCCAGACAGCGCAGTGACAATATCCAGATCATGTTCATGATTAAGCCATACCGTGACGCCGACTGCACGTAATAGCGATTCCGCCAGATCCCGCTCAGCATCCGATACCCGAGCATTGGCATAAAGACCCGTCGCGCCTGCGCGCAATAGTGCTGGGGTATTGGGCATGGCTCGTACAATTGCAAGCGATGCGTCAAGCCATTCCTCAAGGTGTTGGGTGTGGATCCCAGCAGCGATAGAGATAATCAGGGGTTTTTTGGCATGTAGTACGTCTTTTAATTCGATAGCCAGCGCATGTATATCTTGTGGTTTGACGGATAGGACTAAAACATCCGCTAGCTTTGCCGCGCGCAGATTAGAAGTATCGGTTTGTAGGCCAAATTTTTTTGCCAATTGCTTTAATTTTTCAGGATGCCTATCGGTGACCCACAACCGTGAGGCCTCGATGCCACTTTCGATGAGCCCGCTAATAAGACTTTTGGTCATATGTCCAGCGCCGATAAAGGCAATCATAGGCTGTTTGTCCATGGGTTACTCCTTACTGTCTCATCTTTCTATTTTGTTCTAATTGGGGTAGCGGGGTCTATACTAATATAACAGTAGATATAAAGTAAGTAAGCTAATATTTAACGGTCATTTTTAAAGTCATTATATCTTAGGGTATAGGTCTTTGAAAGTACTACAACATTGAAGCGTTTCGTAAGGAGGCAAAGTGGACGTCACCGAACTGCTCGCATTCTCAGTTAAAAACAAAGCATCCGATTTACATCTGTCGGCCGGAATGCCCCCGTTAATTCGTGTGGATGGGGATATGCGGCGTATTGATATCCCTGCTTTGCAACATAAAGATGTACACGCATTGGTGTATGACATTATGAACGATAAGCAAAGAAAAAATTACGAAGAACATTTGGAAACAGATTTTTCATTTGAAATACCAGACATGGCGCGTTTTCGGGTAAATGTTTTTAATCAAAGTCGAGGCGCTGCCGCTGTTTTTAGAACCATTCCCTCGAAAGTATTAAGCTTAGAAGAATTAAATGCTCCCCCCATTTTTAAAGAAATTTCAGATAATCCGCGCGGCATTGTGTTAGTGACGGGACCAACCGGTTCTGGTAAAAGTACTACCTTAGCAGCTATGGTCGATTATGTGAATACCAATCGTAGCGATCACATTATCACCATTGAAGATCCAATAGAATTTGTGCACCATAGTAAAAAAAGTTTAATTAATCAGCGAGAAGTATATCGGGATACCTTAGGTTTTACCGAAGCATTGCGTTCTGCGTTGCGAGAGGATCCTGATGTTATTTTAGTCGGTGAAATGCGCGATTTAGAAACCATTCGTTTAGCATTGACCGCTGCAGAAACTGGGCATTTAGTGTTTGGAACGTTACACACGACTTCTGCTGCAAAGACCATCGATCGTGTTGTCGATGTCTTTCCCGGAGATGAAAAAGAGATGGTACGTGCAATGTTATCTGAATCATTACGCGCGGTTATCTCGCAGACACTCTTGAAGAAAGCCGATGGCGGCCGGGTAGCTGCCCATGAAATAATGTTATGTACCCCGGCTATTCGCAATTTGATTCGCGAATCAAAAGTGGCGCAGATGTATTCTGCAATTCAAACAGGACGTGCGATCGGTATGCAAACCTTAGATCAGTGTTTACAAGAATTGGTACAAAAAGGGCTGGTAAATCGTAAAGATGCGAAAACAAAAGCTGAAAATAAAGATCAATTTAATTAGGGGTTGATAGATGAGTTTAGAAGCGTGGCTTGCAACGATGGTTGAAAAAAAAGGTTCTGATCTTTTCATTATGGTCGGTGTTCCTGCGATGATGAAATTAGATGGACAATTGCAGGCTTTGAATGAAGAAAAGCTTTCAGCTGAGCAAGTACAAACCGTTATTTTTTCTATGATGAGTAACGAGCAGCGCGAACAATTCATTAAAAACAGAGAACTTAATTTTGCCGTCTTTCGAGAAAAATTGGGTAGATTTCGAGTGAGTGCATTTCAACAACGTTCAGTCCTGGGTGCAGTTTTAAGAAGAATTGAAACCGTGATCCCAATTGTAGAGGAGTTAAGTTTACCCAAAATATTAAATGATTTTTCTTTAACACAGCGTGGATTAATTATATTTGTGGGAGCAACGGGTTCTGGTAAAAGTAGTAGTTTGGCTGCGATGATTGGCTATAGAAATAAAAATACTAGAGGGCACATTATTTCCATTGAAGATCCCATTGAGTTTGTCCATGAACACCAAGGATGTATTGTAACTCAACGTGAGGTGGGTATTGATACCGAATCTTTTGATGTAGCGCTAAAAAATACCTTGAGACAGGCGCCGGATGTAATTTTAATCGGTGAGATTCGTACTAATGAAACGATGACGCATGCAATTGCTTTTGCAGAAACCGGACATCTTTGTTTGTCGACTTTACATGCCAATAACGCAAATCAAGCGCTGGATAGAATTGCGAGCTTTTTTCCACCTGAAATGCATCATCAATTATGGATGGATCTTTCGCTCAATTTAAAAGCAATTATTGCTCAACAACTGATCCCCACCAAAGATGGAACAGGTAGGGTACCCGCAGTGGAAATTTTGATTAATACGCCCGTGATTGCGGAGCATATTCGTAAAGGTGAAGTCAATGTTCTGAAAGATTTTATGGCAAAATCTAATGAATTAGGGATGCAAACGTTTGATCAAGCGCTTTATAAATTATATTCAGAGGGGAAGATAAGTTATGAATCTGCGCTCAAATATGCCGATTCAGAAAACGAAATTCGCTTAATGATAAAATTGAGCCAAGGTAGCGCAGGAATTGCAAGTACCGAAGGGTTGAGTATTGCTGATGATAAGCCAACTGAACCGTAA
>JAJZUR010000082.1 GCA_021848375.1 Pseudomonadota bacterium
TCCGTGGTTAAAACTAACTCCCCATTTATTTCCTCAAAAAAGATATACTGCGGGTTATATTGCACTAAAGTAGGGAGAACTGTCGGCGCGGCATCAGCAAAAAGCGCTTTATATAAAGTGGGATTGTCGAGTGCCTTTTGTCGAATTGAGATACTCAGCGGTGTTTCAAATCCTAAAATACCCGCATCTGAAGATCCATAAATACTAACAATTCTTTTGGCTTCGCTCATTGGCAAATACATCTTTTGTAACATGTTTTCACGCCAGTTTTCTGAAAATTTGTCCCCTGAAGTAATTAGAAAAAGTTTTTCCGGGATCGGAATATTCTTCTTAACAAGATCGGCGAAGACTAAATCTAAATAAAAAGGATAACCAATAAGGATAACATTTTTAAAAAATGGGGCAGAGCTTTGTAGAATTGAGCTGATGGCTTCCAGATCCATGCCGACTGAAAACGTCGTTAACTGATACCCTTTTCGTGAGATATCGTGACACGCCATTAACGTATAATTTCCCGCGACCCACATTCCCATTGCAAAGCAAATTAATACTAACGTTGATTCTTCCCTTTTAATATTAAAGATTTTAGAAAATATTTCCGTGTGCATTTTTTCACCGATTTTACTTTGCTTTTCTCCTCTAAACCACAATGTAGGGACGCCTGAAGAGCCAGAGCTTGCATGACCAAGTGCCGGAAACTGGCCTGAAGGAAACAACATATTCAGCGGATATTTAAGTATATAGGTCTTTTTATCTAACCAAGGTACTCTTTGAAATTCAGTTAAGTTGGTAATTTTGGCGGCATCAACGCTATGTTCTATCAGGTAATCTTGATAAGCTGGAATTTCTTTCGCCGCAAATTGAAACCAATTTAAGAAATCATGGTTTTCCATTATCAAGAGTTCCTTGAACTAAGGTGTGTCAGTTAAAAACCTATTATCACGACCATCTAGAAAATCTTACCATTTTTAACCCTCAAAAAAAACACCTGATATTGATTTTTTCAATTATTTTAGATAGCATAATTTGTCTATCGCTGGCTTCTTAATTGTTATCTGAGTAACAAAGGGGGGATTGTATGCAATTCAATGAGCACTTTGAACGTTATGAAAGGGAAATAAGCCTTGCGAGAACCAACTTCAGTCGCAAAATTCTTGAATTATCCAAAGAAAAGGACCCCCGCAATCTAATGATTTTTTGGCTTAATTTCAGTTCCCTCGGCATTGCAATGACAGAATTTGTAGAGGATTGGATACGTCGTGCTGGCCAAAAAACGAAAGACCTTGGGTATGAACATTTGGGCGTAAAACTAATAAAACATGCGACACATGAACGTAATCATCATTTAATGATGATTGCTGACACGCATAAACTCACTGAAATATGGAATCAAGAGTATGCGCCGCCTGCTCTGCAAGCCAATCAATTAATGTCTAGAAAACCGATGGCTTCAACACTAGCCTATCAAAAACTACATGAAGACTGTATCAAAAGCGAAAACCCTTTTGGACAGATTGCCATTGAATATGAAATCGAAAATTTATCTATTGTTCATGGACCTGGCATTCTTAAAAATTCAACTGAGAGTTTGGGTAAGGATATTCAGTCTTGTTTAACTTTTGTATTTGATCATGTTGAAATCGATCAAGCACATACGGTTTATAACCGTGAAGCAATGTGTGAATTTCTCGACGAATTCCCCACAGCAGTTAATGATCTGGTAGCAATAGGCTCAAAAGCACTAGACATATATGGCTCTTTTTTAAATGATTGTTTAATACATTCTGAGGTTTTTTCTACAGCTGCAGTAACGGCTTAGCGAGTGATTCTCTTTTCTCAGCGTATTTAGTGGATCTTCTCTGTTCGAAGAAGATCTACAACAAGTTCAAGTTCGTCTTGTAACGGACGGCATTGTCTTATGGTTGGAGAATATTGTCGAATAATACGATGTATATTCTGTGCTTTTGGACTCGCTTTTTCCGTTCCTCGAAATTCCAAAGCTTGTACCCCCGCGAGCAATAAAATTGCCGTTAGTCTTTCTAAATTGATGACCGCTTCTCGAAAATCAAACGCTGCATGAGTTCCAAGACTATTCACATCTTGATTATCACCTTCCGTTGGAAGGCTATAAGCCTGTTGGGACTGTGCCAGCTTTCTATTTTGCACCGCAAGAGAAGCAGCTAATAACTGAATGGGTCTAAAGCCATTTTGCGTGAGTGGGTTTTCAACTAAATTCCCTGGCAAATTATGATTTTTACGTGGGTGGACAAGATTAGCAAGTAGTGCATGCACCCAGGTACTTGCTTGCGCAATATTCATTTTCAAAATATCGCAAGCATCAGTAACGTAGTATCCCATAAAATTAGCATTATTAAGAAGCTGATTCCCAGAAATATCCATAATAGGGTTGTCATTCAAAGAATTCACTTCATTCTCAACCCATGCAATGGCTGTTTCCAAATTTTCGTTAAAAGGACCAAATCCTTGCGCCACGGCGCGTAAAGAATAGTAATCTTGAATAGCCCTGTTTGATCCAAAATCATCATGCCCAATTTCAGCTTCTAGTTTACCTAAATGGGTAATTAATTGACTACCCTGCCAAAAATCAAGAAAGAATTGGTTAACTTCCTGTTGCCCTTTTTGCCTCTTCAACTGATGAACCAAGGGATGATAAGCCGTATCAATTACCATGAGAGCTTCAAGGGTGATAGCGATAGACGTCAATAATTGTTTAAATAACCGCTCTAACGCACAAAGGGAAACACTGGCTATTGCCGTCATAAAGGAAGTCCCATTGATCAGAGCAAGGCCATCACGATTCTGTACGTTGAGCGGCTTGATATTCGCCAATTGAAACGCTTGTTGAGCAGACATTGTCCTATTTTGATATTCAACAGTGACATCTTGGCCAATGAGCGCTGCCGCGATGGTAGCTAAGGGGATAAGATCCCCACTAGCACCAATTGAACCATACTTTGGTACCCGCGGCACAATGCCGGCATTTACACAGGATATGATGGTTTCAACCACCTCAGGGCTAACCCCAGAATACCCCTGCGAAAGACAATGCGCTCTCAATAACATTGCAACTTTTACGACTTCTCTTGGCACAGCATCCCCCATACCGCAGGTATGAGATTTAATGAGATTCTGTTGCCTTTCGGTAATGGATTGATAATACGTGTTGGTATCGCCTTTTAAGTTGCCTTCCATTAAACGCACTTGATCCCCAAACTGAGTGTTTGCGCCATAAATCGGCACACGTTTATCAAGGTAACTTGAAAAAAAACGTTGAGATATTTTCATTTTTTCAAGTGAATTTTTATCCAAAGTTACAGTCGATTCCGAGAAGTCACAAAAATGCTTGATATCTGCTAATGTAATTTTAGAGTTAGAGCCAATGCTTATATTTTTAGGCCTTATGTCAGACAGCCTTTTCACCTTTTCTTCTGCTTCTGACATAGTATATCTCCCTATCGACAAAATGAAACAATAAGATATTACCCTCCAGATAAGCCCCCGTCAAAGATTAATTTTAAACTTCACGATATTCACAGAATTTTTGTATTTGTTAAATCCATACCAATCATTCGCTCTAATAGTAATATGACCCCTTTACAAACATTAGTTGATTAAATTAACAACTTTAAGTCATTAACATTGTTTACTTCTCTAAGCCGACATGATAGCTTTGCTCCCAGTGGGCATGAATATAAAGAGTGAGGCAAAGTGAGCACTACTTTTTTAGAGAAAGACAAAAAGACTCAGTTTCCAACTGACACTGACCTCATTAATCATGATCCGATTTTTAACTTATTTACTGCTTTGCGCAGTACGCAAGCCTTGCAAGCTGCGCATGAGTTAAAGCTATTTCCACTCCTCTCAGAACAACCCAGAACCCTCGAAGCCATAGCACAATCTCTTAAAATGCAACCCCGCGCAGCGCAAGCTTTATTATCCCTTTGTGCAAGTCATGGGCTAATTCTCTTGTCAAATGAAAAATACCACTTAAGTGAAGTTTCCAAGCATTATTTACTCCCTGAAAGCCCTTATTATTTCGGTCAAATGATCGATATGGCCATCCATAATCCTGAAGTAGGCTCCTATGATGCATTTAAAAAAGCATTACTGTCTAATAACGCTCAAGTGTATTCAGAAGAAGACCTTTTTGAAACCAACGAATCAGATAAAAAGAGAACAGAGACCTTTACGCACGCCATGCACAGTAAAAGCATGACAGCAGCCTCAATATGGCCCACTTTGGTAGATCTTTCTACTTATCATACCTTGCTGGATATTGGCGGTGGATCAGGTGCCCACGCAATGACTGCAGTTAAGCAATGGCCTACGCTACAAGCCATTGTGTATGAAAGACCGCTGGTATGCAAAATTGCAGAAGAATATATTAAGAAAGCCAATCTTGAAAATCGCATTAAAACCGTTGAGGGAAGCATGTGGAATTCAACTTTTCCAGAGGGAGATCTACATTTTTATTGTGATGTGTTTCATGACTGGCCGAGCGACAAATGTGAATTCTTAGTTGAAAAAAGCTACCAAAGTTTACCCAAAAACGGCCGTATCATTATTCATGAATTATTGTTTAATGATCAAAAAACGGGTCCAATCCCAACCGCCGTTTACAATATGATAATGTTACTTTGGACACAAGGACAGCAATACTCAGGGCACGAGATTGTCACTATGTTAGAAAAAAAAGGATTTAAAGAAATACAAATAATACCCACTGGGTTTGGCTGTTGGAGTATGGTGACGGGAGTTAAGTAATCTATCATCTACTAAAATCCGATGATAGACCCTTTTGGTTAACTTGCGCACCTATTATAAATCTCCCACCATCGCCACAACATTGGCGGGCTCTTCTAGAATTTTTAGAAGTTCTTTTGCGCAATAAACACGATTTCGTTTAGCCTCTCCTTCAAGAATTAATATTTCCAATTTTACAAGCTTATCAATAGCACGTTGTGCAGTTGCAGGTGCAACATGAAAGGTTTCAACAACTTTTTTAACCATAATAAAAGGATTGCCAGCTAAATGCTCAATCAATTGATTCGGTAGTGAAGTTCCAGTAGTATCCGATCGCCACTTGCTTAATAATTGATTAATTCGCTCTGCGCGCGATAAAACGTCTTCGGATTGTCTTGCAACACCACTTAAAAAATATACCAGCCAATGCTCCCAATTTCCATCTTTACTCACCTGAAGTAAACCGGAATAATAATCCTGGCGACTTGCTTCAAAAAAAGCCGAAAGATATAAAAAAGGACCCGGTAAAATTCTTCTTTCAATGAGAAATAATATAATAAGCAATCGCCCAACTCGGCCATTACCATCTAAAAATGGATGGATTGCTTCAAATTGATAATGGACTAATGCAATTTGTATGAGTGGAGGCAGCGTTCGATCATGAAGAAAATGTTCTAACGCATCTAAACAAGGTAGCATGTGATCGAGGGGTGGCGGAACATATGTCGCTGTGGTGGGGGTGCAACCCGCTGGACCTATCCAATTCTGGCTACGTCTAAATTCACCGGGCGTTGCATGTTGACCTCTTACACCTTCCATTAGCTTCTCATGCAATTCACGTAACAAACGTAACGAAAGGGGTAGAGTATCTAATCTTGTAATACCATACTCAAGAGCCACCACATAATTACTCACTTCACGCATATCATCGATATTTTGCTCTACAACTGCACCAGCCTCTTTAGCTAACATTTCCTCTAGAGTAGACTGCGTACCTTCTATTCGACTAGACAATACTGCTTCTTTCATAATAAAAGGACGAATAAATATATGAGGATTTAGTAATTTACCTGCTTCCCCAGCTAAACGGCCAAGTAAACGATCGGCGTCTGATAATGCGTTGATCAGCTGGTTAGACCATTCGATCTTGGGGGGCAAGGGGTTTGGGATGAATGCCGTATAACCCCCGGGGCATTGGGTGTATATTCCACTAGGGGTTTGGTTCATTTTACCTTCCTTTAAAATTAAATCTGAAAAATTGTGACCTTATTTTCAAAAATAGCATAAATTGAAAATAAGAAGCAAATAATATATCTATTATTTACAAAAAGAAAAATAAGAGGGACTATTATCTTCAAAAAATACTGGGTATATACAGTTAAAATGGATTTCCCGAAGCAAGGCAGCAATTTAACAACTAATTCAATATTGCCTACATCATATACCTATATTCGTATACGGTATTACTTATGTTAAAGCTTTATATTGAGTTCGATCCTCTAAATTGGCTCCTTTACTTTTTCCATCCAGGAATATACTGTTTCATAATTCGTTTAACCTTATTCCAATCAATTGCTTTAGTTACTAATTTATTGTCCTCTAAATCATTTAAATCTAAAATATCAGAACGTTCTCTTGCTGGTAAAAATTGGTCTACAACTTTCATAAAACCATATAACGCTTTCACCCTAATCCAAACAGTATATTTCTCAGATATAAAAATATTATATAAAATTTTTAAAACAAACGGATCTTTTGTTCCACTATAATATCCAGCCCATGCATCTAACGCAGCTGCTTTTACATCGCTGTTCTCATCATTTAACCAAATCTTATACGCTAAATCCTTAAACTCTGGT
>JAJZUR010000083.1 GCA_021848375.1 Pseudomonadota bacterium
GAAGAACACAATAATGCCGTGGCTCTTCATGAATATCTTAATAAAAAACTGCATTTGAGTGAAAAAAAGTTTAACAACAGGCACCCCGGAATTGCCAAAAAAACAAAAAAGGGATGATATTGCTGACAAAGAAGCTGGACTGGGGACTAAGAGAGAGAAACAATCTAAGCCTTAGAGCCACAAGGCCTATTTCTTCGGCGGGAATTGCTGAAAAAATGGCTAAGTTCTATGGTAAGGATGGTGATTTAAAATACTCATGGCGCGGTATAATTGTTCAACTAAAATAATGCGCACCAGTGGATGCGGAAAGGTTAAAGGGGATAATGACCATCGGTGATGTGCAGCAGCAAGACATTCTTTATTTAATCCATCCGGTCCGCCGATGAGAAAATTCAAGACAGCGCAAATATTTTGGGAATGATCTAATTGCTTTGCGAGTTTTTCTGTATCCCAAGCCTCACCTTTGATATCTAAAGCGATGGTACGCGATTTAGGCGTAAGATAATCTATTATTTTGTTTGTTTTCCCGAGCGGAATTTCCGTTAAGCTCAATGGAAAATCTCGAGTAAAACGTTTGGCATATTCCTGATACGCATCGGTTACCCAAGCAGGCATTTTTGTTCCGACTGCAATAATATGGAGTGCGATGCCCATTAAGCGCTCAACTGAAAGGTTGTAGGGGTTTCTTTGCGTGACCAGAGCTTTTCAAGATTATAAAATTCGCGAGTTTTTTCGAGCATCACATGAACAACCACATCGCCGAGATCAACTAAAATCCATTCACCTTCTGCTTCTCCTTCGATACCAAGGGGCATAATAGAATGCATTTTGGCTTTTTGTACTACCCGATCTGCAATGGATTTGACATGACGAGAAGAATTGCCAGTCGCGATAATCATGTAATCGGTTAACGGCGTAAACTGACGTACATCTAAGACGGTAATTGCCATTGCTTTAATACTTTCCATGGCTTCTAATACAATAGTTTGTAAGGGGTTCATGATTTGCTCCTCGCAGGGTCATACAAAGCCTTATCATTGATATACTCAATAACATTGTTTGGTAATAAAAAACGCGGGGAATGTCCAGTTTGGATTAACGCACGGATTTGGGTTGCGGATATATCCAACGCGGTCGTTTTTTGTTGCACAATTTTTCCCGCCGTAAAACTGCAGAGATGTTCGGGATCAGCAAGAGAATGTTTGACCAGAAAATCAGCCATGAGGCCAACCGTTGGCATCGTCCAACCAGAACGTGGTACCACAACGATATTGGCCAGTTGAATAATTTTTTCCCATTCGTGCCAAGTCGGCAGCTTTAAAAACGCATCGAGTGCAACAATGAGACAAAGAGATGCTGTAGGATTTTCGTCTCGCAAGGTCATTAAGGTATCAACGGTATACGAGGGTGTGTTGCGTTCCATTTCTCGGCTATCAATCTTAAAGGATGTTCCGATTAACGCAAGTTTCAGCATTTCGATCCGATCGATTGCGCTGGCCAGTGGCATATCGCGATGAGGCGGTTGTTTATTGGGTATCAAGCGCATATCATTGAAACGTAATTGCTCTTGAATTTCTAAGGCGGCTCGTAAGTGTCCAAAATGCACTGGATCAAACGTTCCACCGAGGATCCCAATAGAGTGTAGCTTACGCATAATGAGCTCCTGCCAAATTAAGGCACACCTCAAACAGCGCATCCCAAGCGTTGCCAGAACGACGTCCCTTTAATATTTCATCGATTTTTTGGGCTTGACATAAAATCTGTTGCAGCTTCGATACGGTGAAGCGTGCCATAAATGCCTTTACTAAGGGCTCTCGTGTTTTCCAGAGTGTAGGTGGTTCAACATCCGTTGGCGTATTCATCAGTAACAAAATGGTTCTAACCTCCCGGCAGATTGCCCAGTTGAGCAAAATGGGATCTATCCCTTCATTCTTTAGACTGGAAAATAGCTGTAAAGTTCGAGAAATTGAGCCAGAAAGTGCAGTATCGATGAGTTGATAAAGCGTGAAGCGCGCTTCCATTCCCACGGTTTGTACAATATCCTCCGTTGTCAAAGCACGGGGATCTGCACAGAGCAAAGAGAGTTTTTCAATGGCTTGTGCCCCTGCCAATAAATTCCCTTCAGTTCGCATAAACAATAACTGTACTACCGCTTCGGTTGCTTGCAGCCCCGCTGTGTTAAGCCTCTTTTTCAGCCACTGCAGCGTTTCTTTTTCGGATAAGGGTTGGACAATGATAGCACACCCTTTTTGCTCTATGGACGAAAACCAGTGCGCTTGTTGTGCTTTTTTATCGATTTTAGGTGCAGATATTAGTAAGATGATTTGGCTATCCAAAGTAAGAGCGGTCAATTGTTTAAAAAAATCCGTGATTTTATTATTCAATTTAACGTCATTTAAACGGCACTCGATGATACGTTTTTCAGCAAAGAGACTAGGTGTCTTTAAGTTAGCAAAAAAGGCTTCCGTGTTAAAGGAGGGGGTTATTTCAAATACTTCGCGTTCGGTATATCCCTTATTTTTTGCAGCAGTTCGAATAGCCTCTACGGCTTCTTGGTGTTGTAACGGTTCTTCGCCTGCTACCATATAAAGTGGCAGAAGCGTGCGTTGTAAATGATGAACTAAATCTTTTGCGAAGATCCGCATATGGTTATATTACAACGTTACTAAAGATAGTTGTCGAACCACTTGAGAAGCGCCTTCTAAGATCATCTCGCTTTTTAAGCGTGTTCGTTCGTTATCGGTGCCCAACACAACATTGGGGTTGACGGCCAGTTCGCGTTGGATCTCAGCCACACCATTTTCAACCAATATTTTACCATTTTTATCGGTGAGCTGATAGTTGATGGTAAGGGTTAAGAGCGATCGATTAGGTTGACCATCTGCGCCATAGGCAATGGTACGCTCGCTAATAGTGTGTCCTAATATTGTGAGCGTTGCCGCGCCGCTCGCTTTTGCAAGTTCTGCATCAACCAATTGAACAGCATTGGTTTTTAAGGTTTGTCTTAATGCACGTTGAAAGGGATCATAGGGTTGATTGGGCACTATATGGATAACCTTCAATGCATCTGGAATATTAAATACGCCGCGTAGATGAAATCCACAGCCTGTTACAAGACATAATAACAATGTAAAATAAAGGCCGCTTGAAAATTTTTTAAGCATCTTTCACCACTATGTTGATTAATTTATTGGGAACAATAATAATTCTTTGTACTTTCTTGCCTTCGAGATGACGTTTTACATTTTCTTGTTCTAACGCCCAACGTTCTAGATCTTGATTAGCAGCAGAAACGGGTGCTTCAATATTACCCCGTAATTTCCCATTCACTTGCACGACCCATTCTTGTGACTGCTTAACCAGTGCTGCAGAATCAACTTTGGGCCATGTTTCATCAATAATGGCTTGCTGATGCCCAAGGGCATTCCATAAAGCATGGGTGATATGGGGCGCGATGGGGGATAGCATTAAAATAATCGCTTCCAAGGGCTCTTTGATATTGGCATTTTTTGACAACGTTTGCATATGATTGAAAAGTTCCATCATGGCAGCAATCGCCGTATTAAAAGTATGCCGCCGGCCAAAATCATCGGTCACTTTAGCAATGGTTTCATGACATAGGCGTCGTAACTGTTTTTGGACATCTTCTCTCGGATCTTTCGGATTTGGCTGTTTTATATATTTTGCCGTCATGTCCCACAAACGCTTTAAAAAGCGAAACGCGCCTTCAACGCCGCTTTCTGACCATTCTAAAGATTGTTCGGGAGGGGAACCAAACATTAAAAAGAAGCGCAGCGTATCAGCGCCATATTGTTCAATTAGACTCTCTGGATCAACGGTATTGCCAACCGATTTAGACATTTTCGTGCCGTCTTTTAGCACCATGCCTTGGCTTAAAAGCCGACTAAAAGGTTCATCACTGGCAATCAATTTCAGATCGCGCATTGCTTTATGAAAAAATCGAGCATATAAAAGATGCAATATGGCGTGTTCGATTCCGCCGATATATTGATCAACGGGTGTCCAATAATCGGCACGTTCATCAAAGATGGCATCGGTTTGATCAGGGCAAGCAAACCGCGCATAATACCAAGAGGATTCTATAAAAGTATCAAACGTATCGGTTTCGCGCTCGGCAGGCTGCTGACAATTTGGGCAAATCGTTTTGTAAAATTCGGGCATCTTTTTAAGTGGCGATCCAACCCCAACAAATTCAACTTCTTCCGGTAACACTACGGGTAAATCTTTTTGTGGAACAGGAACGGTGCCGCAAGTTTTGCAATAAATCATTGGAATGGGTGCGCCCCAATAGCGTTGCCTTGAAACGCCCCAGTCACGCAACCGCCAGTGAATTTGGCCTTGGCCAACTTTTTTTTCTTCTAAAAATTGGATAATCGCTTTGCAAGCATCTTTATAACCTAATCCATCAAATTGACCTGAATGGATAAGTTTTCCTTTTTCAACAAAGGCGGCTTTACTGAGATCGCAGATCTGGTTATTTTCGATGGGGGTAACCACTTGTTTAATGGGTAACCCATATTTTTTCGCAAATTCATAATCACGGGCATCATGGGCAGGTACCGCCATAATGGCGCCAGTGCCATAATCCATTAACACATAATTCGCAACCCAAAGCGGCACCGTTTCTCCATTTACTGGATTAATGACTTTAAGGCCAAGATCCATGCCGCGCTTTTCTAAGGTGGCAAATTCAGCTTCGGCCACTTTGCCTAAGCGGCATTCTTCGATAAATTGATGAACTAATGGATTACTTTCAGCCACCGTTAGCGCCAGCGGATGTTCTGGGGCAATGGCAAGATAAGTGACTCCAAATAAGGTATCCGGGCAAGTGGTAAAAATCTCAATTTCTTCAGCGCGGTTAACAACTTTAAAATGAACAATAGCGCCTTCTGCTTTACCAATCCAATTGCGTTGCATGGTTTTTACTTGTGCCGGCCATTCGGTTAATTTGTCTAAGTCTTGTAATAATTCTTCGGCATAAGCGGTGATTTTTAAAAACCATTGGGGAATTTCGCGGCGTTCTATTTTAGCCCCAGATCGCCAACCGCGCCCGTCTATCACTTGTTCATTTGCCAGTACCGTTTGATCAACTGGATCCCAGTTGACGACGGAATTTTTTCGATACACCAACCCCTTTTGATATAATTGAATAAATAACCATTGTTCCCAGCGATAATATTCTGGTTTGCACGTTGCAATTTCTCGATCCCAATCGTAACCAAACCCTAAACGCTTTAATTGATCACCCATGTGTTTAATATTTTGGTAAGTCCATTTGGCGGGCGGCACTTGATGTTTGATGGCAGCATTTTCCGCGGGTAAGCCAAACGCATCCCAGCCAATCGGTTGCAACACATTTTTACCCTGCATGCGCCAAAAGCGGCTGATGGCATCTCCCAACGTATAATTGCGAACATGTCCAACGTGCAGGCTGCCGCTTGGGTAAGGAAACATACTTAGGCAGTAGAACTTTTCCTGATCGGGGTTCTCGGTGGCTTTAAAAGTCTTATGATCTTCCCAATATTGTTGGGCTTCTGCTTCAATTTTCTTCGGGTTATAGACGGGCTCCATCACTGCTCTCAACTCTTAAAAAGGGTAGTTAAACTTGGTAATGTTACAGGATAACAAACCTACCCTAATTCAACAATGTAGCAGCAATTATAGATGATCTGTATTTATATATAGTTTTATTATAAATAAATTACATTTCATTTGCAATATATAACGAAAAACGTAATATATTGCGAATGAAATAGTAGATTGGGTTGTTTTTTTTAGAGCACTTCTTTTACCAAACGTTCCAACTCGCTCAACATATACATAGGAATAGACAATATGTTGTCCTGAAGTCCCAGAGGCTGCATTGATATCTTTATACCGAGAGGTTTATTTCCAGCAATTTGTTGTAAGAAATAATGCAATGATTTGAGTCTACCGGTACTACCAGATTTTACTTCTATTGGGACAATTTTTTCGCCGACGTTAATCACAAAATCCACTTCCGCGCTCCCCCCCTTTGCCTCTCTTTCCCAGTAACACAATTCACCTTGGTTATAAGGAGGCGCTAACGCTAGAAGTTCTTGACCAACAAATTGCTCAGCGAGGTTACCTTTATTAACCATCATCAAATCTTTATTTAACATTAATTCAGCATTCAGGTTACTGCTCGCTTTTACCAAGCCTATATCTAAAAATAATAATTTATATTTTTTAGGATTAATCAACGCGTTCAAAGGTAAACCATTAGCCTGAGAAGCCCAGACTTGATACATGAGTCCCGCATATTGCAAGGTTTCTATTGCATTTCTTAAGTCTCGAGCTTGCATATCTGGATCTATTTCTGAATATTTAAAATGTCTAGCAATTAATCCAGGCGCTTTTTCAAATAGACGTTGTAAATATTTATGCCTAGCAATTGCAGCATATTTGCCAAAGTCATTTCTAAAAGTATTTAGCAAGGACATTTGTATTATTTGTGTTTGCGAAAAATCTCGTGTTTGTAGATATTTTTGTATAACTTCTGGCATGCCGCCAGTGATAAAATAGACATGTAACAATTTTTCTAA